>JAIROU010000435.1 GCA_031257375.1 Bifidobacteriaceae bacterium | reverse complement strand
TCCCAGCCTGCCTGGACGCCCAGGGCCAGCCGATGAACGGCGGCTTGGATCTGGCCACCGGCGAGCCGTGCGCGGCCGTGGTCGAGGCCCGGCCGCTGCTCAGGCTCTCGAAGACGACCCTGTTGGACCCGACCGCCGGAGCGGTGCCGGGCGCTGCGGTCACCTATGTGGTCCGGGGGACCAACACCGGCGCGGACGACTACGGCTCGGCCAACCCGGTGCCGATCTGGGACGACCTGACCGGCGTGCTGGCGGGGGCCAGCTACTTGGGCGACGCCAAGGCCGAGGTCGCCGGCCAAGACGCCGGACCGGTCGTCTTCGACGCCGCCGGGGCCGACGGCCGCAAGCTGTTGAAGTGGGAGGGTCCGTTGGCCCGGGGCGAATCGGTGGTCATCACCTATTCGGTCAAATTGGCCCCGGACGGGGCCGCCAGCCTCCGCAACGTCGCCTGGGTGCCGAGGGCCGACCCGCCCTTGACGCCCGACTGCGACCAGTCGGCCGGAGTCCCGGACGACCCGGCCAGCCACGAGGTCTGCGCCGCCAGCCTGCTGGCCCGCCCGCTGTTGTCGATCGAGAAGACCTCCAACGCCTCGGACGCCCGCGCCGGCGACACGGTCCACTACACCGTGACGGCCACCAACGTCGGCGCGGCCGCCTTCACCCCGGCAGCCCCCGCCTTGGTTTACGACGACCTGAACGGCGTCATGGACGATTCAGCCGGGCCGCCCGCGGGGTTGCGGGCGACCCGCGACGGGGCGACGCCCCCGGCGCCCACCTATCTGCCCGCCGAGCCGCCGCTGCCGGTCGGCAAGATCCGCTGGGCCGGCGCCCTGCCGGCGGGCGAGTCCGTCGTCATCGAATACGACGTGACGCTGCGGGCGGGCGGCGACGGCCATGTCGACAACGTCGCCTGGGGGCCGGTCGGCCGGTCCACCACCAACCCGGACACGCCGACCGACTGCGACACCGCCGCCCACCGGTCGCCCGCCACCGGCGAGCCGTGCGACGCCGAGTCTTACCGGCTGCCCGATTTCAGCGTCACCAAGACTTTCGCGGGCGACGGGGACGACACCGACCACCCGGTCGTGGGTGACGCCGTGACCTTCACGATCGACATCGAGAACACTTCTGACGCCGCCTACACCGACGCCCGGCCCCTGGTCCTGGTCGACTCGCTGGCCCAGACCCTGGCCGAGGCGGAGTTCACGGCCTACGGCCGGCCGGCCGTCAGCGGTGCCGGCGACATCGATTTCACAGTCCCGCCGCTGCTGACTTACACCGGCGCCCTGGCGCCGGGCGAGTCGGCCCAGATCACCTACACCGTCCAATTGACCTCGGCCGGGGACGGGCGCTTCGCCAACGTGGTCTTCGAGCCGGGCGCGGCCGGGCCGCCTGCCTGCCTCGACGCCGGCGGCGCGGCGCTGCAAAATGGCCTCGACCCGGCGACCGGCGGCCGCTGCGCCCGCGTCGACGTGGCCTTCCCGGTCCTGCGCCTGGCCAAGTCTTCCAATATGCCGCAGTCCTGGTCGCAGGAGACCTGGCGGTCGGGCGACGAAATCACCTACAACGTGGTCGTCACCAACACTGGCGGGGCCGCGATCAGCGGGGCGACGGTGGTAGACGACCTGCAGGGGGTGATCGGCAACGGCTGCGCCATCCTCGTCCCGGACTCGCTGACGCCGACGGGCGCCGCCACCTACGACGGCGGCGACAAACGGATAACCTGGACGGGCGGACTCGGCACGAGCGATTCGGCGACCATCTCCTACCGCGTCACCACCCAGAACTGCTCCGACAACAGCCTGGTCAACGTGGCCTGGCAGCCGGCCGACCCAACCGCCGCCGATCCGCCGGCCCCGGCCTGCGACGCCTCGCCGCTGGACGCGGCCACCGGCGAGCCCTGCGCCAAATCGGACTCCCCGCTGCCGGCGGTCGCCTTGAGCAAGGTTCACGCCATCACCCGCGGCGGCGTCTTGCTGGAGCCGGATCAGGCGCCGAAGGCCGGGGACGTGGTGACCTACACCATCACCGCCACCAACACCGGGACCGTGCCCTACACCGAGGCGGCCCCGTTGGTGCTGCGGGACGACTTGACGGACGTCGAGGCCTCGGCCGTCATCGACGCCGCCTCGTGGACCGCCGAGTGGGACTCGTCCGGGCCGCCTGGCACGGGCTCGTTCGCCCGCTCCGACCACGCCATGGTTTGGACCGGCGCCTTGGCGCCCGGCCGGACCGTGACCCTGGAGTTCGCGGCCGCGCTGGTGGGCGCCGGCCAGGGGACCGTCCGCAACGTGGTCTGGGAGCCGGCCAACCCCTTCAGCCCCAATCCGCCGGTCCCCCAGTGCGATGGCGGCCGGACCCGCGCCGACCCCAGCGAGGCCTGCGCCGAGGCGGTCTTCGAGCGCCCGGCCCTGAAGGTTGAGAAGGTGGCCGAAACCCCCGGCGCCACCCCGCTCAAGACCGGCGACACGGTCGAGTTCACCATCACCGTCACCAACACCGGCGCCGTCCCGTTCCCCGATTCAGACCCGGCGCTCGTCTATGACAGCTTGGAGGACGTGTTGGCCGGCGCCCGGTACAACGGCGACGCCCGCATCGTGGACGACCCGGGCGACGGCGGCAAGGGAGAGCTGACCTACCAGGCGGACCGGGCGCTGATCGCCTGGACCGGCCCCCTGGCCGCGGGCGAGGAGGGCGCGGTCCAGATCAAGTTCTCCGCGACCCTGGAGGGCCGGGGCGAGGCCAATCTTTACAATGTGGCCTGGGCGCCGACCGACCCGTCCAGCCTGGCGCCGCCGGCCTGCCCGGCCACCGGCGTCGACCCGACGACCAATGAGCCCTGCGCCCGGGTCGGCCTGGCGCGGGCGCTCATCCACATGGAGAAGACCGTGACGGTCCAAGGCCAATCGGCGGACGACCTGCCCAGGGCCGGTGACGTGCTGACCTACCAGGTGGTCTTCCGGAACATCGGCAACGACTCCTATGGCGCCGACCACCCGGCCCATCTCTACGACGACATCTCCGACGTGCTGGCGAACGCGGCCTGGAACGAGGACAGCCTGACGGCCACGCCCGGCGGGGCCGGGGCCGCGTCGCTGCCGGGCTACCCGGAAGTCGACCTGGGCGAAGGCCTGATCTCTTGGGCCGGGGCGCTGCCGGCCTGGGGCCAGGTGACCTTGGTCTACTCGGTCACCCTCAGGGGCGAGGGCGACGGGTCGATAACCAACACGGCCTGGGCGCCCGTCGACCCGGGTGACACCACCGCGCCGTCGCTCGAACAGTGCCCGCCCCGGGCGGACCTGCCGGACCCGAACGAGACGTCGCGCTGCGCCTCGACCGAACTCGACCGCGGCCTGGTCGAGGTGGACAAGGCGCTGATCAACGACCCGCCCGCCCTGCCCCAGATCGGCGACGTGCTGACCTACCAGGTCACCATGACCAACACGGGCGCGGCCGATTACCCGCTCGGCAGCCCGGCGGCGCTGCGCGACGACCTGAGCGGCGCGCTGGACGGCGCCTACTATTTGAACGACGCCCAGGCCCAGTACTACCTGGGCGATCTGCCGCAGGCCGCCGCCAACCCGCCCGTCTATTCGGCGCCCCAGCTGACCTGGAACGGGCCGTTGTCGGCCGGTCAGTCGGTCAGGATCACGTACAGCCTGCAGGTGCGCAATCCGACTGGCGGCGGCGCCGAGCTGCGCAACTTGGCCTGGTCGCCGGACCACCCCTTCACCGCCGAGTCCCCGCCCGTGCCGACCTGCGCCAAACAGGACCCGTCCGGGCCGGGCGACCCGGCGACACTGGAACCTTGCGACCTCCTGGTCGCCCCTCGCGGCCTGCTGACCCTGACCAAGGCCGCCGACTCGGACGGGACGGTGCTGCCCGGCCAAGTGGTGACCTACACGGTGGAGGTTGAGAACCTGTCCGGACTGGCTTACGACCTTGCCCAGACCCCGGCCGTGGTCTGGGACGACCTCTCGGACGTGCTGGGCGAGGGCGCCTATGAGGCGGGCTCGCTGAACCCGGGCGCGGGCGCAACCGCCAATTTGGACCCGGCCACCGGCCTGATCCGTTGGGAGGGTTCCATCCCGGCCTATGGGAAAGCCAGTTTCAGCTACCAGATCGCGATCGACGCCCGCGGCGACGGCGTGATCCGCAACGTCGCCTGGGTGCCGTCCGACCCCCAGGAACGCTCGGTCGCGGCCCCGCCTTGCCGGGTCTCGACCGACGGGCAGCCGGTGGTGTCGGTCTCGACCGGCGAGACCTGCGCCGGGCTGACCTTGTACTCGCCGCTGCTGGCGCTGGCCAAGGAGTCGAGCCCGCGCGGCGCGGTGCTGCCCGGCGGCACGATCGAGTACACGGTCACCGCCACGAACATCGGCGCCGGAGACTTCCCCGACGGCGCGGCCGTGATTTGGGACGACTTGGCGCCGACTTTGGACGATGCCGACTTGGTCGCCGGGACGCTGGCCGCCGACAGCGGCACGGTCGAGTTCTTCCCCGCCACCGGCATGCTCAAATGGCACGGCCCGTTGGCCCGCAACGGCACCGTCGTCATTGTCTACACCGTCCGGGTCAAGGGCGGCGGCGACGGCCGGATCGCCAACGTCGCCTGGCAGCCGCTCGACCCGGACGAGCCCCCCGCCTGCGCCGACGCGCCGGACGGGATCGACGCTGCGACCGGCCAGCCGTGCGCGCTGGACAACCACAACCTGCCCAAGCTGACGATCGCCAAGCGCCTGGTGACGCCGGGGCCGTACCCGCAGGGCCAGCAGGCCGAATACGAGGTTTTGATCACCAACTCGGGCGGCGCGGCCTTCACCAACGCCCGCCCGGCGGTGGTCCTGGACGACTTGTTCGGCCTGCTGGACGGCGGGGTCTACAACTATGACGCGACGGCCGTCCTGGTGGACGGCGGGCCGACCGGCGCGGTGGCCTATGACCAGCCGGTCCTGAGTTGGACCGGCCCGCTGGCGGCCGGGGCGGCGGTGCGCCTGACCTATTCGGTCACCTGGCTGGCGGTCGGCGACGGCCGGCTGCGCAACGTCGCCTGGCAGCCGGCGGACCCGGCCGACCCGGCCGCGCCGGACTGCGGCGGGAGCGGCGGGAGCGGCGGCGGGGCCGACGGCATCGACCCTGGCACCGGCATGCCCTGCGCGGTGGTCGAGGACACCCGGCCCCTGCTGAAAATCACCAAGACGTCGGACGCGCTCGGGCGCACGCTCACCGCCGGCGACGTGGTCCGGTACACCATCACGGCCACCAACACCGGCCAGGCGGACTACGACGAGGCCTTCCCGGCCGTGGTGGTCGACTCGCTGGCCGCTCTGCTCGGCGAGACCAGTTACAACGGCGACGCCGCCGCCAGCCTGGGCGGCCGCGCGGCCAATCAGCCGACCTTCGACCCGGACACGCAGATCCTGCGCTGGAGCGGGCCGCTGGAGATGGGCCAGACGGTCACGGTCACCTTCTCGATCACCCTGCTGGCCGGCGGCGCCGGGGTGGGCCGGAACGTCGCCTGGAGCCCCCTCGACCCGACCGACCCGGCGCCGCCGGCGCCCAGTTGCGACCCGGGCGGCGGCGCCAGTGATCCGGACACCGAGCCCTGCGACTTCGCCGCCTACACCCGGCCCACGCTGAGCATCTCGAAATCGTCCGACGCCTCCAACCCCTGGCCCGGCGACACCGTCACCTTCAAGATCCTGGCCACCAACACGTCGCTGGAGGACTTCACCGACGCGGTGCCCGCCATCGTCCAAGACGACTTGACGGGCGTGCTGGACGACGCGACCTTCGACGTCGCCGACGTGGTTGTGACCGCCGACGCGCCGGGCGCGCTGACCTACGCCGAGCCGCTGCTGACCTGGCGCGGCCCGCTGGCCTCGGGCCAAAGCGTCGAGTTGGCGATCAAAGTGGTCCTGCTGCCGGTCGGGGACGGCCTGGTGCGCAACATCGCCTGGCGGCCGAACACCGACCAGCCGGCGCCGGCCACCCCGGCCTGCGACCCGGCTCAGGCCGGCCAAGACCGGGTCACGCTCGAGCCGTGCGCGGTGACCGTGTTCGACAAGAGCGGCCTGGCGTTGACCAAGACCGCCAACCCGCCCGATCCCATGCCGGGCGCGGCCGTCACCTACAACGTCACCTTGGAAAACACCGGCCAGTTGGCCTTCACCGAGGAGTCCCCGGCGGCGCTGTTCGACGACTTGGCCGACGTGCTCGAGGCTGGGGCGCTGACCAGCGGCCCGGTCATCTTGGACGGCGGCCCCGGATCGGTCAGCCTGGTCGGCGGCTCGCTGGTGCGGTGGTACGGCCCGCTCGACCCCGGCCAGAAGGTGGTCTTGCAATATGCGGTGGCGCTGCAGGACTCGGTGGCGGCGACGCGCGGCGGGAACGTCGCCTGGGTGCCGAAAAACCCCAGCGCCTCGGCCCCGCCGGCGCCGCAATGCCTCGAAGTCGACGCCTCCGGGTTGGACGCCGCCACCGGCGAGCTTTGCGCCAGGGTCCAGCTGACGCCGCCGGTCCTGGAGATCGCCAAGGCCTCGGAGGTGGTCCGGCCGGGCGACCCGGAGCCGCCGGCCTACCCCAGGCCCGGCGACCAGATCGCCTACGCCTTGACCATCGCGAACAAGGGCTCCGGGGCCTACACCGCCGCCCACCCGGCGGTGGTGGTCGACTCGCTGGCCAACGTCCTGGACGACGCGACCTGGGACGACGCGGCCGTGATCGTCTCCGGGGGCGGGGGCTTGACCTGGGACGGCAGTCGGCTGGAGTGGTCCGGGACGCTGGCGCCGGGCGCGCAGGTGGTGGTCACCTATTCGGTCACCTTGACGGGCGGCGGCGACGGCCAGGTGTCCAACGTGGTCTGGGTGCCGGACGACCCGGACACGCCCGGCGACCCGCCGGCCTGCGAACAGGCGGCCGGGGACTGGTGCGCCTCGGACACCTTGCCGATGCCCGAGTTGTCGCTGGTCAAGACGGCCGCCCAGAGCCCGGCCGGCGGCGCCTGGCAGGCCGGGGTGCGCCTGACCTACACCCTGACCATGAAAAACACCGGCAAGGGCGATTTCACGGCCGAGGTCCCGGCCGTCGTCCGCGACGATCTGACCGGTGTTTTGGACGATGCCGCCTGGGCCGGGGTGGTATCGGCGCCGGAAGCCGGTTCGGTCGCCTGGGACAGCCCGGTCTTGGTCTGGACCGGGCCGCTGGCGGCCGGCGCGACGGTCGAATTGGCCTACGCGGTGGACTTGACCACCGGCGGGGACGGCGTCTTGGACAACCTGGCCTGGTTCCCGCTCCATCCCGACGACCCGTCGCCGCCGGAGCCCGGCTGCTCGGCGCCGGTGGGCGGCCAGGATCCGGTGACGGGCGAGCCATGCGACCTGATCGACCAGCGGCGGCCGATCCTTGAGATAGTCTCCAAGAGCGTCGACGGCGGCAACTACGCCCGGCCCGGCGACTGGCTGACCTACACCGTCACCGCCCGCAACCGGGGGGCGGCCGATTTCACCGCCGACCGCCCGGCCGTGGTGGCCGACTCCCTGGCCGGGCTGTTGGACGACTCCGAGCCGTTCGACCCGGCGACGGCCTCCGACGCGGGTGCCGGCGGCCGGTTCGACTATGACGATCCGCTCCTGACCTGGACCGGGCCGCTGGCGGTGGGCGATCAGGTGGTCCTCACCTATCGGATCCAATTGGCCGGCGGCGGGGACGGCGACTTGGCGAACGTGGCCTGGGGGCCGCGCGACCCCGACCACCCCCTGGCGCCCGAGTGCGGCGGCCCCGACTCGGCGGCCCGGTCGAGCGGCGGCGGCTTCAGCCGGGAGTCCGCCGGCGGCATCGACCCCGTCAGCGGGGAAAGCTGCGCCCTGTGCGACCTGCGACCGCCGGTCCTGGCGATCACCAAGTCTTCGCGGTTGGTGCGGCCCGGCGCGGACGCCGAGCCGCCCCACGCCCGGCCCGGCGACCAGGTCGAGTACACCTTGCGAATCGCCAACACCGGCCTCGGCGCCTACACCCGGGACCGCCCGGCGGTGGTGGTGGACTCGCTGGCCGACGTGCTTGACGATTCCGAGCCGTTCGACCCGGCCACCGCCTCCGACAACGGCGCCGGCGGACAACTCGACTACGCCGAGCCGCTGCTGACCTGGACCGGCGCGGTGGCCGCCGGCCAGGCCGTGACGGTGACTTACCGGCTGACCCTGACCGGTGGCGGCGACCACCTGGTCAAGAACACGGTCTGGGCGCCGCTGGACCCGGTCGAGCCCGTCCCGCCGGAGTGCGAGGACCCGGACGGCCAGTGGTGCGGCCAGGACGAGGTCAAGATGCCGGAGCTCTTGATCACCAAGACCGCCTCGGCGGCCGCCTGGTCGGCCGGGGCGCCGCTGACCTACACCTTGACCTTGGAGAACACCGGCCAGGGCGATTACACGGCGGCCGCCCCGGCGACCGTCCGCGACGACCTGACCGACATTTTGGACGATTCCGTCTGGTCCGGTTTCGGGTCGGTCCCGGCGGCCGGTTCGGCGGCTTGGTCCAGCCCGGTGTTGACCTGGAGCGGGCCGCTGGCCGCCGGGTCGTCCGTCAAACTGGTGTACTCCGTCAGGCTGACCCTTGGCGGCGACGGGCGGCTGCGCAACCTGGCCTGGTCCCCGGCCGACCCGTCGCTGCCCGATCCGCCGGCGCCCGAATGCCAGGCCGACCCGTCCGGGCTCGACCCGGCCACCGGCGAGGCCTGCGCGCTGGTCGATCAGCGGCGGCCGATCCTGGAGGTCTTGTCCAAGCGGGTCGATGGCGAGGTCGAGGGCACGGTCGACGTGCGCCCCGGGGAGTTGCTGACCTACCGCGTCCAGTTGCGCAATCGCGGGCCGGTCGATTTCACCGCCGCCAACCCGGCCGTGCTGGCCGACTCCCTAGTCGAACTGTTGGACGACTGCGAACCATTCGACATCGCGACGGCTTCCGACGGCGGCGCTGGCGGCTCGTTCAGCTACGCGGAGCCGGTGCTGGCCTGGCGGGGGCCGATCGAGGCCGGCGGCGAGGTCACCCTGGTCTACTCGGTCCGCCTGAGCGGCGGCGGCGACCGGGTGCTCCAGAATGTGGCCTGGGCGCCGCGCGACCCCGACTCGTCGGCGCCGCCGGCGCCGTCCGCGCCCGGCTGCGACGACCCGGACTCCAACGGCTTCGACCCGGTCACCGGCGAGGCCTGCGCCGCCAAGGACGTGACCCCGCCCAGTGTCCGAGTTGCCAAGACGGTGGCGGCGCCCAATCCGCTTCGGATCGGCGACCGGCTGGTCTACACGGTGGTGGTGACCAACGCCAGCCCGGTCCGGTTCACCGCCGAGCGCCCGGCGGTCGTGATAGACGACCTGACCGGGATCCTTGACGACGCGACCTACCAGGACGACGCCCGCGCCAGCCTGGGCGCGGTGGCCAACAGCCAGTCCCGGCTGGTCTGGACCGGGCCCTTGGATCCCGGCCAGAGCGCGACCATCACCTATTCGGCCAAACTGGCGGGCGAGGGCGACGGCCGCCTCCGCAACATCGCCTGGGCGGCCCAGACCAGCATCTCGACCACCACCGAGCCCCCGCCGGCCGACTGCGCCACCTTCTGCTCGACCGTCACCCTGGACGCCCCCGCCCGCCTACCCCTGACCGGCCCGCCAACCCGGCCCGCCCTAGCGGCCCTAGCCGCCCTAACCGCCGGCGTGCTCCTCCTATTGCTCCGCCGCCGCCCCAAACCCTGCTAAACCCGGGGACGGTCCTTTTGTCTCAGACTTGGGGACACACCCTGTGTCCTGACAAGGGGTCTCGGCGGCCCATAGCGGCTGCGCGACAGCGTTATGGGCATCTGGTGCCCCTGGCCGCGAATCTGCGGTTCGGGACCGTGGACTCGTCCTTCTTGATCGAGTTGGCGCAGGACCCCGGCCCGTGGGGCGCCGCCGCCGGGACTCCCAGTGCCCCTTAGGCGGCGGGGGCGTCGATCAGCCATAGGGTTTGGCGCCGGCCGGCCGCGCGGGCGGCCGGGAGGGTGGACGGCACGGCCGGGGCGGCCAGGGCGGCGGTGACGGCGGCGCGCTTGGAGGCGCCGGCGGCGAACAGCCAGACCTGGTCGGCGGCGTTGATGGTGTCGAGGGTCAGCGAGACGCGGGCCGGGGGCGGCTTGGGGGAATCGGGGACGGCGAAGGCGGCGGGCGCCTTGGTGTCCGAGCCGTCGCCGCCGCCGGGGAAGATCGAGGCGACGTGGCCGTCCGGCCCCACCCCGAGCAGGACCAGCGAGAAGACGACCGCTTGGCGGCGCAGTTCGTCGCTGTAGCGGGTGGCCGCCTCGACCAGGGAGAGCCCCTGGTCGGCGGCGCCGACGCGGTGGATCCCGCCCGGCCGGACGGGCAGGTGGTCCAACAGCGCGCGGTCGGCCGCCAGGTCGTTGCGCTCGGGCGACCCGGCGGCGGTGAATCGCTCGTCGCCCCACCAAAAGTGCACGTCGGCCCAGCAGACCGAGCCCAGCAGCGGGTTCCGGCGGACGTGCTCGAGGACGGCGATGCCGAGTCCCCCGCCGGTCAGGGCCAGATGGACGGGCGAGGCCAGCGATTGGGTCTCGAGCAAGAAGGCGACCAGCCGTTGGGCCGCCGCCTCGGCCACTGCCGCCCGGTCCGGCAGCACCAGCACAGTCCTCATGGCGAGCCGCCGGGTTTCGGCGCGGGACCGGCCGCCAGGTCGGCCCCGGTCCCAGTTTCGGCTCCGCCCGCAGTCCCGGTCCCGATGCCGCTCCGGGTCCCGGTCCCGTCAGCTGTCCCGGTCCCGATGCCGCCCCGGGTCCCGGTCCCGTCAGCTGTCCCGGTCCCGGGGCCGCCCCGGGTCCCGGTCCCGCCCGCAGTCCCTGCCTCGGCCCCGGCGCCGGCGGCCAGGTAGGCGGGCAGGGCGTCCAGGACCAGGTGGCCGTAGGCCTCGTCCGGCTCCAACCGGCGCAGTTCCTCCGCCAGGGACTCCGCCCGCGACCGGCGCGACAGGGAGACCACCCGGTCGACCTGGCCGGTGATGCGCAAGACGGCTTGCGCTTCCTCCAGCTCTTTGTCCAGCAGGATGCGCCGCCCGCCGGACAGGTGGAACTCGACCGCCGTCAAGAACGGCGAATCGGTCGGCTGGCGACGGACCGGGACCCCCAGCCGGTCCGCCAGCCAAGCCCCCATCAAGTAAGACGCGGCCAAGTCGGGGCCGGTGACGGTGGCCGAGGTGACAGCCTCGACCGGCGGGATTTCCAGGGCCGCCGCCAGCTGGGCGCGCCACGGCGTCAGGCGGGTCCACGTCAGGTCGGAGTCGCCGGGGCTGTAACCGCTGGTCAGCAGTTTGAGAGCGGCCCGCGGCGACCCGGCGAAGGAATCGCGCCCGGCCGTGATGGCGTCGGTGATGCGGCGCGAGGCCAAGCGGCCCAGGCGGTCCCGGGCCGGGACGGCCGGGCGCTCGCCCGGCCACCAGACCACCACCGGCGCGTCCGGCAGCAGCAGCGGCGTGGACACGGCGTCCAGGTGCCCCCCCGGGGCCCCGCGCAAACGCAGGACGATGACCTCGGAGGCCCCGGCATCGGAACCCACCCTGATCTGGGCGTCCATCGACGCGGGACCCTCCAAGTCCTCGGCCGTCAGGACGATCACCCGGCAGGGGTGCTCCATCGAGGCCAAGTTGGCGGCCTGGATCGAGGTCTCGATGTCCGCCGCCTCGCACTGGATGATCAAAGTCAAGACCCGCCCCAAAGCCGCCACGCCGCCGTCCTCGCGCAGTTCGACCAGTTTGGTGGCGACCTGGGCCGTCGAAGTCGCGTACAAAGGGATGATCATGGCCTTCTCCACTCCCGGCCGTCGCGCCTGAGCAGGGCGTCCGCCCCGGCCGGACCCCAAGTGCCGGCCGGGTAGGGTTCGGGGCCGTCCGGCTGGGCGGCCCAGCAATCCTCGACCTGGTCGATCACCCGCCAGGACTCGTCGACCTCGCGGGCGTGCGGGAACAGCGGGTCGTGCCCCAGCAGCACGTCCAGCACAAGCCGCTCGTAGGCGTCCGGCAGCGACTCGGTGAAGGCGTGGCCGTAGGAGAAATCCATCGTCACGTCGCGGACCTCCATGTCCGTCTGCGGCACCTTGGCGCCCACCCGCAAGGTGATGCCCTCGTCCGGCTGGATGCGGATGACCAGCGCGTTCGCCCCCAGGTGGCGGGCGTCCAGGCCGCCGGGGACCGGCTGGCGGGCGGCCGCGAAGGTGATCGCCACCTCGGTCACGCGCCGCCCCAGGCGCTTGCCGGTGCGCAGGTAGAACGGCGTCCCGCGCCAGCGGTCGGTGGCCACCTCGAGCTTCAGCGCGCCGTAGGTGTCGGTGGTCGACCCGGCCTCGATGCCGGGCTCGTCCAGGTAGCCGCGGGCCGGGATATTGCCCTGCCAGCCGGCCGTGTACTGGCCGCGCACGGCGCACTCGGCGACCGGCCCGGGAATCCGCACGGCCGCCAGGGCCGCCTCCTTGGCCGCCCGCAAGTCGGCCGCCGCGAACGATGCCGGGGCCTCCATGGCGGTGATGGCCAGCAGTTGCAGCAGGTGGTTTTGCATCACGTCGCGGGTCGCGCCGATGCCGTCGTAGTACCCGGCGCGCGAGCCCACGCCCAGTTCCTCGGCCATGGTGATCTGAACGTGGTCGACGTGCTGGCCGTTCCACAGCGGCTCGAAGACCTGGTTGGCGAAGCGGGTCGCCAGCAGGCCTTGGACGGTCTCCTTGCCCAGGTAGTGATCGATCCGGAAGACCCGCGACGGGTCGAAGACCTGGTTCAAGGTGGCGTCCAGGGCCTGCGCCGAGGCCAGGTCGCGGCCGAACGGCTTCTCGATCACGACCTTGGCCTGGGCCGGCGGCCGGGCCAGGCCCGATTCGGCCAGGTGGCGGCAGATGGCCGCGAAAGTTCCCGGCGGCATCGACAAGTAGAAGACCCGGTTCGCGCCGGTGCCCAGGTCGCGGTCGGAGGCCTCCAGCGCTTGCCCCAACTGGGAGTAGGTGGCCGGGTCGGCGATGTCGCCGCTGACGTAGTTCATCGAGGCGGTCAACTGCTCCCAGACCCGCTGGCGGAAGGGCGTTCTGGCCCCCGAGGCGACGGCGGCGTGGGCCTGGGCGACGAACTGGGCGGTGGTCCAGTTCGACCGGGCCACCCCGGTCAGGGAGAACCCGGCCGGCAACAGCCCGCGGTTGGCCAGGTCGTAGACGGCCGGCAGGACCTTGCGCCGGGCCAGGTCGCCGGTGACGCCGAAGATCGTCAGCGCGCAGGGCGCCGGGATCCTGGGGACGCGCCGGTCCAGGGGGTCGACCAGCGGGTTGACTGTCATGCCGCCCCGGCTGTCCCAGCCCCGGCCGCCGCGATCGACTCGCGCGCCGCCGCCGCCACCCGCTCGGCCGTGAACCCGTGCTGAGCGAACAACACCCCGGCCGAGGCCGACTGGCCGTAATCCTCGACCGAGACGCAGCGCCCGGCATCGCCCACCCACTGGCGCCACGGCATCGCGATCCCGGCCTCGACCGAGACGCGGGCCTTGACGCGGCCCGGCAGGACGTCCTCGCGGTACTCCGCCGTCTGCTCGGCGAACCACTCCAGGCAGGGCGCCGAGACGACGCGCGCCCCCACCCCCTCGGCTTTGAGCAAGGCGCGGGCCTCCAGGGCCAAGGCCACCTCCGAGCCGGTGGCCAGCAAGATCACGTCGATCTTGGGCAGCGGCGAATCGGCCAGGACATAGGCCCCGCCGCAGAGGTCGCGGGCCGCGCCGAAGCCCTCGCCCAGGCGGTCCAGGACCGGCAGGTTCTGGCGGCTGAGGATGAGGGCCGCCGGGCGCCGCCGGGCCAGCAGGTGCCGCCAGGCGAAGGCGACCTCGCCCGCGTCGGCCGGGCGGATCACGTCCAGGCCGGGCAGCGCCCGCAGGGTGGCCAGGTGCTCGACCGGCTGGTGGGTTGGGCCGTCCTCGCCCACGCCGATCGAATCGTGCGTCCACACGTAGGTCACCGGCAGGCCCATCAGGGCCGTCAGCCGGACCGCGCCGCGCATGTAATCGCTGAAGACCAGGAAGGTGCCGCCGTAGGGGAGGGTCGGCCCGTGCAGCGCGATCCCGTTCATGATGGCCGCCATGGCGTGCTCGCGGACGCCGAAGTGGATGGTCCGCCCGTCCGGCTGGTCGGGCAGGAAGGAGGTCGCCCCAGCCATGGTGGTGTTGTTCGACCCGGCCAGGTCGGCCGACCCGCCCCACAGTTCGGGCAGCGCTTGGCCGAGCGCCGTGAGCACTTTGCCCGATGCCGCGCGGGTGGCCAGCGCTGTCCCGGCGGCGAAGGTCGGCAGCGCGTCTTCGATGTTGGGCGGCAGCGCCCCGGCGGCCAGCCGATCCCACAGTTCGGCACGCTCAGGGTTGGCCAGGCGCCATTGTTCGAACTTGGCTCGCCAGGCGATGTGGGCCTTGGCGCCCCGGTCGCGGGCCTGCCGGGTGACGGCCAGGACCTCCTCGGGCACGTTGAAGGTCTTGTCCGGGTCCAGTCCGAGCGCCCGTTTCAGCCCGGCCACCTCCGGCGCCCCGAGTTTGGCGCCGTGGATCGAGCTGGTGTTCTGCTTGGTCGGGGACGGCCAGCCGATGATCGACTGGAGCCTGACGATCGACGGCCTGGAGGTTTCGGCCTTGGCCGCCGCCAGGGCCTTGTACAGGGCCTCGTAGTCTTCGCGGTAGCGCCCGCCGGCGGTCCAGTCGACGGTCTGGGTGTGCCAGCCGTAAGCCTCGTAACGCCCGATCACGTCCTCGGTGAAGGCCACGTCGGTGTCGCCCTCGATCGAGATCTTGTTCTGGTCGAACAGCACCACCAGGTTGCCCAGCCGCTGCGTCCCGGCCAGCGAGGACGCCTCCGAGGTGATGCCCTCCTCGAGGTCGCCCTCCCCGGCGACCACCCAAATGGTGTGGTCGAAAAGGCCGTCCGGGCTGGGAGGCGCGGCGGCGGCATCGGCGGCGTTGTCGGCATCGGCGGCGGCGGGGTCGAACAAGAAGCGCTCGCGGCGGGCGGCCATGGCCATGCCGACGGCGCTCGACAGCCCCTGCCCAAGCGGGCCGGTGGACATCTCGACGCCGGGCGTGACGCCGAGTTCGGGGTGGCCGGGCGTGATCGAGCCGGCCGTCCGCAAGGCTTTCAAGTCATCCAGGGAGACGTCGTAACCGGCCAGATAGAGCTGGGTGTAGAGCATGATCGAAGTGTGACCGGCGCTGAGCACGAAGCGGTCGCGGCCGGGCCAGGCCGGGTCGGCCGGGTCGTGCACCATCAAACGCTGGAAGAGCAGGTAGGCGGCGCCGGCCAGGGAGATGGCGGTGCCGGGATGGCCGGATCCGGCCTTCTCGACGGCATCGGCGGCGAGGGCTTTGGCCGTGGCGACGGCCTCGTTGTCAAGATTGGTCCAGTTCAGAGATTGCGGCATGGTCACAATCCTAGGGGCGGGTTGGCCGGTCGCCTGGGCCGATCCACCCGGCGGGGCCGCTTGGCCATCCGGAGCGCTTGGGCGCCGGGCGTGGTTCTGGGCCAGTCTCGACCTGCGGCCCGGTCTGACCCAGATCCGCGAGTAAGGGGTTGGCGACACGTGGCGGTTTGATCTGAAAAATGCCTTCCGACCTGCGACAATGGGAGTGTTAGAAAGCCCGTTGGACACAAACCGGGAAGGCA
>JAIROU010000408.1 GCA_031257375.1 Bifidobacteriaceae bacterium | reverse complement strand
ACTCGGCGCCTGGCCCCGGCCGCCTCGGGCCCGACAGCGTGAGCCCCGGCGGCGTCAGGCCCGGCCCTGTCTTATCGCATGACATCGTGGACGGCCAGGCCCGGCCCGGGTGGGGCAGTTACGGCCACCCATGCCCAATGCCGCCACCGGACCGGGCGGAGTCGTCGCAGTTCAGAGCGTCTCGGCCGGCCAGCCGTCCGCGCATTCGGGTCCCGCGGCCGGCCGCAACTGCCCCAACCGAAAACCGGGAGCAGACATTTGTGTCGCGGGTTTCTCAATCGAGACCAACGAATCAGATTCCGCCATCCTAACTAGTCAAGTTCGGCCGTCCGGCCGCCCGGTTGGCGGTCGGCGGGTTCAGGCCAGGGTGGCGCCGGCCGAGGTCGGCCGGTCACGGCGCCGCAGGCATGAGCCGGTTTGCCGCTCCCGCGAGCGGGCCGTGAAGGCCATAATGCTGAAGGTGGGCACACAACCGCCGGACCGGACCTCGCCGTGGCCGCTTGCCGCGGACGGGCGCGGGTGGCCGATGCCGCTCGGCCCGCCAGCACCGTGGCCGGTCGCCGCGGACGGGCGCGAGAGCCCGATGCCGTTCGGCCCGCCAGCACCGTGGCCGGTTGCCGCGGACGGGCGCGGGAGCCCGATGCCGTTCGGCCCGCCAGTGCCGGGGCTTGTCGCCGTAGATGGGCGCGGGTGGCCGGCGGCGGTCGGCCCGCAGGGGTCGGCGGGCGACCGCCGTCGCGCCGCTTTGATCAAGATCTGTCTGATAGTGGTGGCCACCGCGTTGGCGATGAGCCTGGTGCGGTTCGGCGGGGAGGCCTTCGCCCCGGATCGGCTGGCGGTGCCCGCGCCCGATGGTGTGGAGTTCCAGGACAACGGCCTGCCGGAGGGATACAGCTACCTCACGGTCGAGGGCGACTGGGTGTCCCGGATGGTCTGCGGGCCGATCGCCTGGGAAATCGTTGGCGAGGCGCCGCCGGGCGGCCGCACGGCGGTCGAAGACGGCGTGGCGCTCATGGCCCAGATGACCGGTCTGCCCGTGCGGCCCGCCGAGGCGGTCGACGTCCCGGCGGTGGAATTGACGTTCGAGTTCGTCTCGCCGGAGGTCATCGCCAGCCGGTACCGGGGCGACGAGTACATGGAGCCGCTGGGGCTGGCCGAGATGCGGTACGGCTACGGCGGCATCACCGGCGCGGCCATCTCCTTCAAACTGCCCTATTTCGAGGCGGCGCTGGACAGCGACTACGACGCCGCCGTGCTCTTGGTGCTGCACGAGTTGGGCCACGCCGTGGGCCTGGACCATGTGACCAACAAAGAGTCATTCATGCATTCGTCCGCCTATCTCGAAGCCCACATCACAGCCGCCGACGTGGCGGCGTTCGCGGCGGTCGCCCCCGACTGCTGATGGGGCGAGGGGTTCCGCGCTTCCCCGCGCCCGACGCGCGTTGAGCCCGCGCTACAGCTACCGCCTCGGTCCGGCGGCGGCGGCGAAGTGGTCCATCGCCGCCAGGACCTCGGGCGCCTGCCACAGGCGGTTTCGCGTCGAGGAGCCAATCTGCTCCAGCGCGCCCGCCGCGACCAGATGACCGATGGCGACCACCGCGTTCGCCCGCCCAATCCCAAGCGAGTCCGCGACGAAGCCCGCCCCCACCACTGGGTGCTCCGCGACCAGATCGACCAGCCGCCAGGCCGCTGCGTCGGCGCGGGCGGTGAGCCGCCTCCTCCACCCCTCCCGCGCGGCGGCGACACGGGCCACCAGGGCGCGGGCCGCCGTCACCGCCGGGAAGACCGCGCTGGCCAGTTCCACCACGATCGGGGCCGGGTCGCCCTGGCGGTAGGCGTCGAGCGCCTCGAAGTACCGCCCGGAGCTCGCCAGGAGGCCCGCCGAGATGGGCAGGGCCGCGTTCGCGGAGAGCCCCGCCCGCCGCAGCTGGGCGTGGATCAGCGCCCGCCCGGTGCGACCGTTGCCGTCGACGAACGGGTGGATCGCCTCAAACTGGGCATGGCTGACGGCGACCTGCGCCAGGCTGGCGATGTCGTCTCGCGCCATGAATGCCAGCAGGTCGGCAATTGCGTCCGGCAAGCGCGGGGCGGTCGGCGGCACGTAGTGCGCGCCGTGCGGGGACCACGACGAGCCGCCTATCCAGACCGGTTGGCCGCGCAGCCGACCCGCCTGCTCCCCGAGCGTCGGGGTCATCAAGATGCCGTGGATCGCCAGGATCGCGCCCGCGTCCAGCGGGCCCGACCAGGCCGCCGCCGTGCGCATGGCTTCGGCGTTGGCCACGATCTGCTCGGCGTTGGCCCGACCCTTCTGCCCGATTTCCGCCGCCGCGATGGCTTTCGCGGAGGCGGTCAGGCGCTCGATCTGTGACGAACTAGCCGCCTCGGACCGCAAGAGGATCACCTCGAACGGCGCGGCGGCCGCCCCGACTTCGGAGTCGAACCGGGCGACGGCGGCGGCGGCCTCCGTGACCAGAGCCGTGGTGGGGCCGTCCAACACCAGGTCGGCGTGCTCGATCGCCGGCGGCACCGCCGCCATATACGGGGCGTGGTCGAGCCGCCGCCGCGAGCGGGGGCCGTAGTCCCCGCCGACCGGCCGCCAGGTCACCTCTTCCTGGCCGAACACCGGCCAGTTCCCGCCCGCCCCGGGCAGATCCCTTGCCACAGCACCAGTCTACTATCGGATAACCGGCTATCCGATCATAAGGAGACCGCCTGCGATCGGATGGCGCAATCCCCGCCGGGGCGGCGTAGGCGAAGAAGAATCCCTCCCGCCGGTCGACGTCGAAGAACTGGACGGTGACCGTGTTGATCGCCTGGCCCAAGGCGGAGGATAAGAACCACAGGACCATCACCTTGGAGAGGTGGATCTCGGGCGCCAACAGCGTGGTCGCGGACAATCCGGTCGCGGTCAGGCCCAGCCCGCCGCGCGCCCCGGCCGCCGGGCAGGCCCGGCCAGGTGGGCGTTCGCGCTGGTAGGATCGGTGCGGACAGCGCGTCCGGCAACCGGGACACCCGGTGCCAGGTGCCGCCGAAGCGGCCCGGTCCGCGCCAGGTTCGAAGACGGGAGGCCCGAGTGTGAACGTTGACGAACTCGTATCTGTGGTCGTGATGCTGAGCGTGCCGGTGGCCGGGCTGGGATTGCTGGCTGGTTCGATTGTCGGCATCGTGGTCGGCAAGCCCCGGACGAAGCGGATCTGGGCCACCGTGCTGACGCTCGAGGTTGTCCTCGGGATACTGCTGCTCTACGGGTTCTTCGTGGTGTTCGGGGCGGTGGACGGGTCCTGGGTGCCGCTGGCGTTCGCGGGCGCGGTCACAGCGACAGCCGTGCTGATGATCTGGCAGTTGTTCAAGGCCAAGGCCCGGTATATCACCGTCGGCGCCGTTTGGGTGGTGCTGGTGTCGCTAGTGGCCGGCGCGGTCGCGCGATCCGTCCACGACCAGGGCTTGCTGGTGCTGCGCAGCGCCGACGCCCAGGTCGACCTGCAGCTGTACGAGCCTTTCGCGCCGGGCACCTTGGCCAAGTCCCTGACCGGCGAGTCGACGCTCCAATTCAGCGCCGACCTGCCCCGGCTGGACGGGGCGACCGCCCTGTACCCGCTTTACGCCTCGTTCGCGCGGGCGACCTACCCGCCGGGCGACTACGACCCGGAGGCCGACCTGGGCGATTCGAGCGAGCCGCCGCCGGACGAGTGGACCACCTATTCAGAGGTCATCTGCTCGCGGACGGCCAACGCCTTCGCCAACCTGCTGGACGGCGCCGCCGACGCGGTTTTCCTGATGGGAGTGTCCGATCAGCAGCGGGAGGAGGCCGCCGCGCGCGGGCTCGAACTCGAGTTGACGCCGATCGGGCGGGAAGCCTTCGTCTTCATCGTCAGCCAGGGCAACCCGGTCTCCGACCTGACCAGCGAGCAGATCCGGGACATCTACTCCGGCCAAGTCGACAATTGGCGCCAGGTCGGCGGGAAGAACCACCAGATCGACGCCTACCAGCGCGAGGAAGGCTCCGGCAGCCAGACCGCCCTGCAAGGGGTCATGGACGGCCGACCGATCAAGGAACCGCTGCGGAATGAGCGCATCTCCGGCATGGACCCGATGGCCCGGGCGGTGGCCGACTACAAGAACTCCGACCACGCCATCGGCTTCTCCTTCCGCCACTACTTGGAGACGATGGTCGGCTACGACCAGATCAAGCTGCTGTCGATCGACGGGGTCGCGCCCACCCCGGACAACATCGCCTCCGGCGCGTATCCGTTCACAGTCGACTTCTACGCCGTCACCGCCCGGCCCGTCGAACCGGGCCTGCCGGTTGACGACCCCTACCAGTCCGAGCTGGTTTACGAACCGGACCCCGAGCGCGCCGCCAACGCCCAGCGGTTGATCGGCTGGATACTGACCGACCAGGGCCAGGAGTTGGTGCGCGCGGTCGGCTACGTGCCCATCGACGGCTGAGCCCCGCCCGCCGCCCCGCCCGATGCCGTCGTCCAGCCTTCCGCCCCGCCGTCCGATGCCGCCGCCTCGCCTTCCGCCGGGCCCGCGGCCCCGCCGGTGGCGTGATGCAGCGCCCAGTGGTACATGGCAATAGCGGCGGCCGCGCCGGCGTTGATCGACCTGGTCGAGCCGTATTGGGTGATCTCGTAGACGGCCTCGGCCCGGGCCACGGCCTCGGCGCTCAGGCCCGGCCCCTCCTGGCCGAACAACAACAGGCTGCG
>JAIROU010000376.1 GCA_031257375.1 Bifidobacteriaceae bacterium | reverse complement strand
CTCGAATGGACCAAAACCCTCGGCGGCGCCGAGGAGGACAGATTCTACGCGGTGGCGGTGACCCTGGACGGTGGGATCGCCGCCGTCGGGGACACCTATTCCGACGGCGGGAACTTCGGGCCGGCCAAAGGCGGACGGGACGCGGTGGTGGCCCGGTTCGGACCGGACGGGGAACTCGAATGGACCAAAACCCTCGGCGGCGCCGACGATGACTGGTTCAACGAGGTCGCGGTGGCGCCGGACGGCGGGCTCGCCATCTCCGGGACCACCATTTCCGACGGCGGGGACTTGGGGCCGACCAAAGGCGAATCGGACGCGGTGGTGGCCCGATTCGACCAGAACGGGGAACTCGCCCCGAGCTGAACCACCAGCCAGCTTCGGCACGATTCTGGCGACCCGCTCCATCCCCGGCCTCTACCCCGCGCCCCCGACCTCAACGCGCCGCCCCTGGCGCCACCCGGCCCGCTCGCCGCTGCCAGAGCCACCCGCTGTACTGCCGGACACGTCAAGCCGACCACGAGCGCACCGAGCGCTGGGCCTACCAAGTCGAGTAAACCGGGGTTTAGAGGGGTCCGGCCGGGAGGCTCTGCTGCGACCAGAGGCGGGTCGAGTAAAGCGGTGGCCGGTCCCCGGCTTGCCCGAGGCCGCGAGGACCGGCCGGATAGCCGCATCGGCGGCATCGGCGGCATCGGCGGCCCCTGGCAAACCGCGCTTCTGCTGGTCCTGCGGCGCTCCCGTCACCGGTGGCGGCAAGTTCTGTTCCACCTGCGGCAAGCCGCTGACCTGACGGGACTCGGAAAACGGCCCGGCTGGCGACCGCGCGCCGCCGGGCCGCCGCCGGCAAAGCCCCCCTGGCGCGGGCGCCCACGCGGCCGGGGCTCGCGGGCGGGAGCGCGCCAGACCAATCGGGTTGGTCTGCGGTTTGGCCGGTGAGGAGGCGGGCCGCGCGGCGCCCGGTCGGATACCATCGGAACATGGCAGGTGGCGTCGACTACGCGGCGAACTGGGTGTTCGCTGAAGACTTCATCCCCGAATCCGAAGCTTTGACCCACGCCCGCTCGCGCGCCCAGGAGTTGGGCGTCCGTGCGCCCAGCCCGGGGGCCGGGGCGCTGCTGGCCGTGATCGCCGGGGCGGTCAAGGCCGGGGCGGCCGTCGAGATCGGCGCCAGCGCCGGGGTCGGGATCATCTACCTGCTCAGCGCCATGCCGCCGGGCGGGATCGTGACCTCGGTCGACGCCGAGGCCGAGCACCTGCACGCGGCGCGGGCCGCCTTGATGGAGGCCGGGGTGGCGCTCAGCCAGGTCCGGCTGATCAACTCCCGCCCGGCCGAGGTCCTGCCCCGCCTCGCCGATTCCGCCTACGACCTGGTCCTCCTGGGCGGCAACAAGCTCGACTTCCCCGACCGCTTGGCGGACGCCGTCCGCCTGCTGCGCCCCGGCGGGGTGCTGGCCATCGACGGCGCCCTGGCCGACGGCCGCGTGCCCGATCCGGCCCGCCGCGACCCGGTGACCGTCACCGTCCGCGAGGTCGGCCGCGAGTTGCGCGAGCGCGAGGACCTGACGGTGGCGCTGAACGCCGCCGGCGACGGCCTGTTGCTGGCCGTCAAACGCCCCCGCGCGCACTGACCCCGACCAGAACGGCCTCTATGGGGCCGCCGATGACCGCTCGCCCCGATCTGGGTCGGCCTTTTGCGCGTCCCAGGAAATCTAGACCGCATCGACCCCCCAAGGTGTGTCCCCAAGTATGAGACGAAAGGACCGTCCCCGGGTTTAGGGGGCGCAGGCTGTTATTCGGTAGACGGCGGCGGCGCCGCCGGCGTCGACTAGCTCTAGGTTGCCGTCGATCACAAGGCCCTCTGTCATCTGGGCGGAGGAGTCGTTGCCTCGGAAGGTGGCCTGGTCCAGGTAGACGTAGTTGGCGCCGATTTGTGAGAGTGCGTCGCAGACGGCCGGGTCGCGGCCGAGGTCCCCGAAATGCTCCTTCAGGTACCGGCGGGGCGCGTCCCACGAGCCGGTCAGGTGCGTGAACACGACCGGCAGGCCGGAGATCGAGTACAAGAAGGCCGAGCCGTTGGCCGGGTCGCCCAGGACCAGGCGGCCCGGTTCCAGTTCGCCCGGCAGGCGCTTGATCAGGGCCAACTCCTCGGCGCCGAAGAACCGGTCAGCCCGCACCTGGCCGTTCGCGCCAGCAACCGAGTAGTACGCCTGGTGCAGCCGGAACGGCCGCACTGCGGTCAGGGCCAGCGCGCTGACCAGCCCAATCGCCGCCACCACAGCAACAGGGCGGCGCCAGCGCCCGGCCCGCCAGGCCTGCCTGGCCCAATGCGCCCCCCACAGGACCAGCGGGATCCCGGCCACGGTCAGGACCGGCCCCAGCCGGGTGCGGTCGGAGTACCACAAGGCCGTGATCGGCTCCAGCAGCTTGATCTTCGAGACCGAGCCGACATACAGCACCAGGACGGCGCTGAAGGCCCCGATCAGCCACCGCCGCCGGCGCCGCCGCAGCGCCACCATCGCGCCGGTCGCCAACCCGGCCGTGACCAGCAGATTCGGGCCGACTTGAAAGAGCGTGACGGAATCGGTGACGCCCAGCACCAGGCCCACCAACGGGTTCGAGGACGAGGCCCAGCCGCCGAAGGCGACCAGCGACTGGACCTCGTCCAGGCTGTACAGCGCCACCACCGCAAAGACCAGCAGGGCGGCCAGCGCCGCCAGCCCCGCCACCGTCCCCAGCCGGTAACCGGCCAGCCAGGCGCGGCGGGCCACCGTGACAACTATGTAGAGCGCGATCGGGCTGGCCACGACGGCGTAAGAGAACACCACATTGGGGTGCGCGAAGGCCGCCCCGACCAGCGCCACCGCCAGGATCAGCGAGCGGGTGACCCGCCCCTTGGTGGCCTCGCCCACCACCCGCGCCAGTTGGACCGACCAGCCCAGCAAAGCTGGCAGCAGCGCCACCCCGACGGCGTTGGCGACCAGGCCGACCATCGAGGTCGGCTGGCCCTGGTAGAGCACCGCCAACCCGGCCGCCCCGACCGCGAACACCGGGTTGCCCGGGAACAGCACCCGCGCCAAGTAGATCAGCCCGACCACCCACACAGCCGAGCCCGCCACCAGCACCAACATGTTCAAGGCCGGCCAGACCAGGGTCGACGCGGGCGCCAGGGCGACGATCGCGTGAACCCCGGACGGGTAGTAGGCGCTGGCCGCCGCGGGCGCGTTCAGCAGCCCGGCGTGAAACGGCGAGGCATCGCCGGTCTCCCCGATGAAGCGCACCAAGTTGCCGTGATAGACCATGTCCCAGCTGTGCGGCAGGGAGTCGGCGCCGCCCATCGCCGCCAGGTTGGTCAAGAAGATGAACCCGGCCGCCGCCGCCCCGGCCCCGCCGACCGCCAGCCAGTCCCGCCGCGACCACCGCGCCAGCAGTCGGGGCGCCCGGATCGGCGCCACCCGCGAGACCAGCCAGGCCACCAGCGCCCCCAGCCCGGTCGCGCCCAGCGCCGTCAGCCAGTTCCAGTCCAGCCCCAGCCAGGGCGCCACCAGCGACCCTCCCCCCAAGGCGGCCAAGGTCAGGGCCGGCGCCAGGGCCGCCAGCGACAGGCCCCGCATCCCCACGGCCAGCCCGACCGCCGCCCCGGGCAGCACCAGCCAGGCCGCCGCCGCCAGCACGGCCACCGCGGTCGTCAAGCCGGCCCCGATCCGCGCGCCGATTCCGATGCCGCCGCCCCGCCCGATGCCGTCCCGCCAGGTCCCGCCGACGCCGCCGCCCCGCCCGATGCCGTCCCGCCAGGTCCCGCCGATGGCTCCACCCAGGCCGGGCGGGGCGGCGGGGCCTCGAGCAGGGCCAGGCGCCGGGCCAAGGCGGTCAACTGGCGGTCGACCCGGCGGTCGCGCATGTGGCGGGTCGCCACATAGGAGAAGAAGACCACGATCAGCGCGTACAAGAGCAGGTCGGCCCCGCGGCCGACGCCCAGGCGCAGCGCCAGCCAGGTCAGCCAGTCGGGCTGGATGATCGAGGCCACCGCCAAGGCGGCGAAGGCCGCCAGCCCCAGCCGCCGCAAGGCCTGGTGCCGCTCGCCGTGGCCGCGCAGCATCGCCAGGGCGACCAGCACCACGGCGGCGATCAGGACAATTTTGATGGTCATCGGCGGGTCACCTCATCAGCAAGTCGACCAGGATGTTGACCGAGTTGAGCAACGACTGCCCCTTGGAGCGGGAGTAATCCGAGTAACGGATCTCCACCCCGACCTCGGTGTAAGCCAGTTCCCGGCCCTTGATCAGTTCCAGGATCTCGCTGGCGTGGGCCATGCCGGGCTGGGTCAGGTCCATCGCCATGACTGCCGACCGGCTCAGCGCCCGCAGCCCGTTGTGGGTGTCGGTCAGCCTCAGCCCGGTCGAGAAATTGGTGTAGGCCACGGCCAGCCGCAAGACGGCCCGCTTGATGCGGCCCATGTCGGGCGCCAGCCCCAAGAACCGCGACCCCAGCACCACGTCGAAACCGTCGCCCAACCGCCGGGCCAGGCGGCGGCATCGGACACCAAATGCTGGCCATCGGCGTCGAAGGTGACCACGCGGGCCATCGCCGGGTCGCGCAGGACGTACTCGAAGCCGGTCTGCAGCCCGGCCCCCTGCCCCAGGTTGATCGGGTGGGACACCAGGCGCGCCCCCCGGTCGAAGAAAGCCTCGGCGATCGCGCCGGACTGGTCGGCCGAGGCGTCATCGACCACGCAGACGTGCGGGAACTGGGCGGTCAGCTCGGTCAGGGTCTGGGCCAGGACGCGGGCCTCGTTGTAGACCGGGACGACCACCCACAGATCGTCGAACTCGGCCCCACCCATGGCCTCAGGCCAGCCGTTCGACCAGGGCGATCAGCGTCCTGACCCCGAAGCCGGTCGCCCCCGGCGGCGTCCAGTCCTGGCCGCCGGGCGCCCGGGCCGCGCCCGCCACGTCCAGATGCGCCCAGCGCGGATGGCGCGCGAAGCGCTCCAAGAACAGCCCGGCGGTGATCGCGCCGGCCCCCCAGCCGGCCTTGCCGACCGAGTTCAAGTCGGCGTTCGGCGTGGTCAGCGCCTCGCGGTAGTCGCCCACCAGGGGCAGGCGCCACCAGCGCTCGCCGTGGGCCAGGCCGACCTCCTCGATCCGGGCGGCCAAGGTGTCGTCGGGCGTCAGCACGGCCCCGGTCCGGGCGCCCAGCGCGATCCGGGCGGCGCCGGTCAGGGTCGCGATGTCGATCAGATAGTCGGCTCCCAGCGCCGTCCCGGCCCAGGCCAGGGCGGCGGCCAGGACCAGGCGCCCCTCCGCGTCGGTGTCGCCGACCTCGACTTCCACCCCGCCGATGCCGATCACGTCGCCAGGTCTGTAGGCGCCGGCGCCGATCGAGTTCTGCGCCAGCGGCGCCACGGCCGTGACCTTGACCGGCAGGGCCAGGTCGGCGCTCGCCCAGACCGCGGCCAGGGCGCTGGCCGCCCCGGCCATGTCGGTCTTCATGGCGACCTGCCCGGCGGCCGGTTTGAGGTCCAGGCCGCCGCTGTCGAAGGTGATGCCCTTGCCGACGATGACAACCTGCGGCACGCCCTTGACCCCCGCCGGCGAGTGGGTGGCGACGACCAGGCGCGGGCCGCGTCCCGGGTCCGCGGCCGGGCCCCGCCAGGCGGCCTCGCCCACGGCCAGGATCGCGTTCAAGCCTTCGGCGGCCAGTTCGTCCGGCCCCAGGACTCTGAGGCTGACCGTTGGGCGGCTGGCGGCGGCGCCGGCCGCCCGTTCGGCCACGGCCGCCGGGCTCTTGAAGTTGGACGGCCAGTTGATCAGGTCCCTGGCCCAGGCTGTCGCCTTGGCTTTGACTTGGGCTCGGGCCACGGCCGCGCGGTCGTGCCCGCCCACCAGTATGAGATCGCCGCTGCCCGGGCGGGCGGCATCGGCGGACCGGCCGTGCTTGACGGGCTGGTAGGCGCCCAGGAGGTAGCCCTCGACCAGGGCCTCGGTGCGGGCGGGCGAGTCGGCCGCGAAACCGGCCACCACCTTGCCCTTGCCGCGGGCGGCGCGGGCCAGTTTGGCACCGGCCTGGCGCAGCGCCTCGGGGCCGCCGTCGCCGACGCCGATCAGCCCGACCGTGGCCGCCAAACCGTCCCAGCTAGCGCCCCTGGCGTGCAGCACCGGCAGTTCCAAGATCAGCGCCTGGCCGGGCGCGCCCTTGAAGTCAGCCCGCTCGGCGGTGGCCGCGAAGTCGATCCCGTAGCGGACGGCCGCCTCGGCGGTGCCCGGGGCCGGTTCCAGGCCGTCCGGCCCGGTCCCCACGCCGAGCGCCAGGAATTGCGCGTTGGCCGCTTTGACCTGGGCGCTGGTCCCGATCCGCCCGCGCACCTGGCGGACTGACGGCAGCCCCTCAAGCCCGCCTTGAACTAGTTCAGGCCGGATTCGCTTCAAGTCGCCACGGCGCTGAGGCCTTCGGCCAGCGCGGCGGCCTCGGTCGGGTTGAGTTCGACCACCAGGCGCCCGCCGCCCTCGAGCGGGACGCGAATGACAATTCCGCGACCCTCTTTGACCACTTCCAGGGGGCCATCGCCGGTCCTCGGTTTCATGGCTGCCATGCTTGTCCCCTTCCCGGACTCCAACTAACAAACGCCCCACATTCTACTGCCCGTTCGCCCGCCCGCCACCGCCATGGCTGGTCAGCCGCCGAAATCCGGGGCGCTCCCGGCGTTCACCTGGGCGCGGCGGTGGCGGGCGGCGTCCCAGTCGAGGCGGGCGGTCGACGGCGGCAGGCCGACTGCCAGGCGCCCGTCCGCCACCGCCCGGGCGGCCAGGAGCGCCAGCACCGCCAGGGCCAACAGGAGCAGGGGGAACGGGGAGACGAAGCCGCCGAGGAAGACCATCAGCTGGGACCACCACATCAGTGCCTCCCCATGCCGCCGCGCCGAGGGGTCTGGGATGCCGCCTCGATAACGGCTAGGGCCTCGGCGGGCGTGTCGACCACCGAGAACAGGTCCAGGTCGCGGGCCGACATGGCGCCGCCGCCGACCACCGCCTGGCTCAGCCAGGTAGTCAGGCCGCCCCAGTAGTCCGAGCCCATCAGGACTATGGGGAAGCCCTCGATTTTGTCGGTCTGGACCAAGGTCAGCGACTCGAACAACTCGTCCAGGGTGCCCAGGCCGCCGGGGAAGGCGACAAAGCCCTTGGCGTATTTGACGAACATGACCTTGCGGGCGAAGAAGTAGCGGAAATCGACGCCCAGATCCACCCAGGGGTTCATGCCCTGTTCGGCGGGCAGTTCAATGCCGAGGCCAATCGACAGGCCGCCGGCCTCGTGGGCGCCGCGGTTGGCGGCCGCCATGATCCCCGGCCCGCCGCCGGTGATGACGCCGTAACCGGCCCCGGCCAGCAGCCCGGCCAGTTCGCGGGCCGCCCGGTACCAGGGGTCGTCCGTCCGGGTCCGGGCCGAGCCGAAGACCGAGACGGCCGGTCCCACCCCGTCGAGCGCGTCGAAGGCCGCCACCAACTCGGATTGGATGCGCATCACCCGCCAGGGGTCGGAATGACGCCAATCGGACTCCGCCGAGGCGCTCGGCTCGGCCAGGAAGGCCTGGTCGGCAGTCTGGCTGGGGACCTGGGAGCCGCGGTAAAGCAGCGCGCCGGTGCGGTAAACCTGTTCTTCGCCTTCTATGCCCATCGGTTCAGATTAGCCTTCCAGGTAGTCCAGGAGGATCCCCGCCACCCGGTCGATCTGCTCGGCCGGGCAGGCCTCGTCGTCTTGGTGGGCCAACGACGGGTCGCCCGGCCCCAGGTTCACGCCGGGAACCCCGGCGGCGGCCAGGCGGGCGACATCGGTCCAGCCCTGTTTGCCCCTCGGCTCGCCTCCCCCTGAAGCGGCCACCAGTTCGGCCAGGCGCTCGGCGTCCGGGGAGGTCAGGCCGGGCCGGGCGGCCGGGGCCGAATCGGCGACTTCGACCTCATAGCCGCTGAACAGGGCCTTGAGGATGCGCAGGGCCTCTGATTCGGACTTGTCCGGCGCGAACCGGTAGTTGACGGTCAGGCTGGCCCGGTCCGGGATCACGTTCGGCGCCAGGCCCCCTTCCACGCCGACCGCGTTCAGGGCCTCGCGGTAATCCAGCCCGTCAACCCTGATCTTGGCCGGCTCGAAGCGCACCAGCGCGTCCAGGGCCGGGGCCAGCCGGTGGATGGCGTTGGCGCCGGTCCAGGGCCGGGCGGCGTGGGCGGCCTTGCCGCGAGCCGTCACCACCACCCGGACGGTACCGTTGCAGCCGCCCTCGAGCCGGCCCTCGGTCGGCTCGCAGAGGATCGCGAAGTCCCCGGCCACCCACTCCGGGTGGCGCCGCATCACCCGGCCGAGGCCGGACTTGGCCGCCTCGACCTCCTCGTTGTCGTAGAACACCCAGGTCACGTCGCTGCGCGGGGTTTTGGCGCGGGCCGCAGCCGTCAGCATGGCGGCCAGCCCGCCCTTCATGTCGACCGATCCGCGCCCCCACAGCACCCCGTCCGCCAATCGGCCTGGCAAGTTGGCGGCCACCGGCACCGTGTCGAGGTGCCCGGCCACGATCACCCGCCGCCCGCGCCCCAACTCGGTCCTGGCGACGACGGTGTCCCCGTCGCGCAGACAGGTCAGGTGCGGGAGGGCGGCCAAGGCGGCCTCGACGGCATCGGCCAAGGCTTTCTCCTGGCCCGAGACGGACGGCAGGTCGACCAACTGAAGCGCCAATTCGGCCGGGGGGCGGCCCAGATCCAGGATCACCCTGGCAGCGTACCGCGCCCTGACGACCCGCCGGCCGCCCCGACCGGCTAACCTGGGCGCATGAGCGAACGCCTTGCCTGGGGGATCGGCCTGGCTTGGACCACGCCGGCCGGTCAAGCGCTGGATTGGTGGTGCCCGGAGCCGCGGCTCGGGGCGGCGCCCGCGGGTGCGGACCGGCCGGGTGCGGACCGGCCGGGCGCGGCCTGGCCGGGGGAGGCGGACCTGGCCCCATTGGCCGGCCCCGACCCGGACCGCGGCCTTGAGCGGGTCCTGGCCCGCGCCGAGATCGACTTGGACGCCCCGCCGGGCGGCGTGCACGACGCCTACCTGCGCCTCCACCTGCTCTCGCACCGCCTGGTCAAGCCCAACGAGTTGAACCTCGAAGGCATCTTCACGGTCCTGCCGAACGTCGTGTGGACCAGCGCCGGGCCGTGCCCGGTCGAGGGTTTCGAGGACATCCGGCGGCGTTTGGAACTGGCCGGGCGCGGGCCGGTCCGCGTCCACGCCTTCGACCGGATCCCGGCCATGGCGGACTACGTGGTCCCGTCCGGCGTGCGGGTGGCGGACGCCTCGCGCGTCCGCCTGGGCGCGCACCTGGCCCCCGGCACCACCGTGATGCACGAGGGTTTCGTCAATTTCAACGCCGGGACCTTGGGGCCGACCATGATCGAGGGGCGCATTTCGCAGGGCGTGGTCGTCTCCGGCGGCTCCGACGTGGGCGGCGGCGCCTCGATCATGGGCACGCTGTCCGGCGGGGGGAAGGTCCGCATCGGCGTCGGCCCGCGCTCGCTGGTCGGCGCCAACGCCGGGATCGGCATCTCCCTGGGGGCCGATTGCGTGGTCGAGGCCGGTTTGTACCTGACCGCCGGCGCCAAAGTTTTGGTTTTGCCTTTGCCCGATGCCGCCGGGGCGCCCGCCGTTACCGGTGGTGGCAGCGCTCCGGCCGACTCGGGCGCGCCCGTGGTCAAGGCGGCCGAGTTGTCCGGCCAGGACGGCTGGCTGTTCCGCCGCAACTCGCTCAGCGGCGCCATCGAGGCGGTCCCGCGCCGGGGGGCGGGGGCTGCGCTGCGCGCCGACCTGCACGCCCATTAGGCATTGCGGTCTTGATCACGACGGGAGGGTTCGACTTGGCCGAGAGCGCGGCATCGGCCAAGTCGCGCCGCCGGGGCGCGGCGGGCCTGGCCGCGGGAGGGCTGGAACGTGGCTAGACAGGCGGACCGGGGGGCGACGGCATCGGGCAAATCGCGCCGCCGCTGGGGCGCCGTCCTGGGCGTGATCTGCCTGGTGGCGGTCCTGGTGGCGGGAGCGGTGGCGGCGATCGGGCACCTGCTGAACGGCCGCTCCCCCCTGGCCGCCCCGATCACCCCGGAGTGCACCGCCTCGACCGATGCCGGTGTCGCCACCCTCGATCCGGAGCAGGCGGCCAACGCCGCCCTGATCGCGGCCGTCGGCCAAGCCCGCGGCATGAGCCCCAGGGCCGTCACAATCGCCCTGGCCACCGCCATGCAAGAATCAAAGCTCCGGAACCTGGATTACGGCGACCGCGACTCGCTAGGGCTGTTCCAGCAGCGGCCCTCCCAAGACTGGGGCACCCCCGAACAGATCATGGACCCCCTCTACTCGGCGGGCGAGTTCTACAAAGAGTTGGAGAAGGTCCCCGGCTTCGAGACCATGCCCATCACCGAGGCCGCCCAAGCCGTCCAACGCTCAGCCTTCCCCGACGCCTACGCCCAACACGAACCGACCGCCCGCTCCTTCGCCTCGTCCCTGACCGGCCACTCCCCCGCCGCCCTGACCTGCGCCCTGCCCCCGGCCGACCACCCCCACACCCCAGAAGCGTTCCTGGCCGCCTTCCGCTCCGAATGGGGCGACGAGGCCGCCGACCGCGCCACATCCGATCCCGGCACCCCCGCCGCCAGCGCCGACCCCAACCATCCGGCCACGCCGCCTGCGGTCGCCCTGCGCGCCACCTCCGAAGTCGAAGCCTGGGCCTTGGCCAGCTGGGCGGTAGCCAAAGCCGACCAGTTAGGCGCTGACTCAGTCGAAGTCGCAGGCCAACTCTGGACCCGCCAATCCGCCACCTGGGCCCCGGCGCCCAGCCCTTCCGGCCCCGACCCCGGCACCCGCCACGGCGTCACCATCGACCTGGCCGAATAAGCCGTGGCGGGTGGGCGAACTCAACCGCCGGGAATGTACCCCAACAATTCATCGAGATCCGGATCCTCGGGAAACCTCTTCGCCAGGGCTTTCAACTCACGAACCGTGGCCTCACGGCCAGCCAAACCCTGTTCGGCGCCGAGGTTGAACAAGCCCACGGCGAGACACAGCGCGACGCCCCGGTCGCCGGGGAACCCGCCCGCCAGATCCCGCAACTCCCCCACCGTCCGCTCACAGCCAGCCAAATCCTGTCCGGCGCCGAGGTTGAACAAGCCCACGGCGAGACACAGCGCGATGCCCCGGTCGCCGGAGAAGCGGTCCGCCAGATCCCGCAACTCCCCCACCGTCCGCTCACGGCCAGCCAAATCCTGTCCGGCGCCGAGATTGACCAAGCCCATGGCGAACTGCTCCGCGATGCCCCGGTCGCCGGGGAACCGGCCCGCCAGATCCCGCAACTCCCCCACCGTCCGCTCACGCCCAGCCAGGTCCTGTTCGGCGCTGAGGTTGACCAAGCCCTTGGCGAGCCGCTCCGCGATGCCCCGGTCGCCGGGGAACCGGCCCGCCAGATCCCGCAACTCCCCCACCGTCCGCTCACAGCCAGCCAAATCCTGTTCGACGCCGAGATTGACCAAGCCCTTGGCGAGCCGCTCCGCGATGCCCCGGTCGCCGGGGAACCCGCCCGCCAGATCCCGCAACTCCCCCACCGTCCGCTCACAGCCAGCCAAATCCTGTTCGACGCTGAGGTTGACCAAGCCTGCGGCGCGCCGGAACGCGATGCCCGGATTTCTGGGGTCTTGGGCAGACAGTCCCTTCAGCAGTTCGGCGCAGCCGTAGGCGATACTGCGATTGGCGGTGCCACAGATGCCCACCAGGGCCGCTGCGTAATCGAAGATTGATTCTGATGGCGGGCGTTGGAGCAGGCGGTCCTCGGTGAACATGTCCTCGAAGGTTCCCGAGGAGCCGAAGTCGGTGGCCGCGCGGCGGAGGAAGTCGGCCACGTTGGGGGATGCTTTGGTCCAGGCTGCGGTGAGGAAAGCCGTCAATGCCGCCGGCGACGTGTTCCAGATCTCTTGCATGCGGCGCAGGGCTATGTATTCGCCGGGGATGTCAGGCTCGTATCGGACGACGGCCGCATTTGCCGAGCCGAAGAGCGACTTGATTTGCCGGGCGAATTCGTGCACGCCGTCGACCAGGGCCGCGTCGTCTTGGATCGACACCAGGTAATCATCGGTGGTCATGGCGGCGGTCAGGTCAGGGATCGAGCCGCGCACGGTGGCGTAGGCGCACGCATTGAGGGCCGCTTCCTGGCGCGGACGCGGCCAGGCCGAGGGCAGACGCAGCCGTTCGTGCTCATAGATGAAGTCGCTGAGTTCCGCCAGGTTCCACCGCTCCCACGGCTGACCAGCCTTCCAGGCTTGGATCAACAACAACAGGTACAAGGGCCGCTGGTGGTCCGGATCGATTTGGGAGAGACGGCCTATCGCTTGGGCGGCCAGGGCCTCGGACATTTCAGCGGCCTGGGCGATTGCCTTCATGTCATTGGCGGTGAGTTCACCGAGCTTGAGGTCCCGGTCGGCGCCGTTCGCCTGGTGGCAGGTGCGATTCAGTTGGCGCGAGTCGGCGCGGGTGGTCATGCTCGTGTACCAGGCCGGGTCGAGCCCGAAGGGGCGGCTGTCGAATGGTTCGCGTTCCAGGAGCAGCAGGCGCAGTTTGTGCTGATGCAGTTGACCGTCGAGTTCGGCCAGCCACGACCCAACAGCTTCGCCTTGGGCGGCCACATAGTCGATGACGAGCAGCAAGTTGCCTGGGTACGTCCATTCGGTCAGGGCCGATCGCGTCTTGTCGAAGAACTCGCGCGGGAGGAACTGCGCCCGCCATCCGCGTTCGGCCATGCGTTGGCAGAACTCGTAGGCCAGGCGGCTCTTGCCGGTTCCGCCCGGACCCGTCACCGCCCACCAGGCCAGCTTCGGATCACTGTCGCAGAACGCCTCCAACTGGGCGAGTTCCGCCTCACGACCCTGGAAAGGCACTTTGCCAGAGGTGAAATAGAGCGGAGAGTTAGTCGGCTCCGGGAACGGCCTTTGCGTCAGCAGGTACCGCGCGAACTGGTTCTCCAGCACAGAGCGCAGCTCGCCGACCAGACGCTCCACCTGGTCACGGCGGACTTGGAGTTCTTCCATGGCTTCGGCCAGCGAAGTCAGCCGGTGCTCGACCTCGTCCGCCCGCGCTCGGCTGGTGTGAAGCGGCGCCCGCAAGCTGTCCAGGGCGTCCGCCAAGACGGCGACCCGCTGGATTACGACCATCTCCGGATTGGTCGAGTACTCCCTCTTGATCGCCTCAACGACCAGTCCGGCCGCCCGCTCCTGGCGCTCCGTCCACTGACGCAGACCCTCCGCCGTGAAGACCCGGCCGCCGACCATGCAAGTCTTCAAGTAATCGACCGTCGACTCCCACGACGGCAGTCTGATATCCCGCTCCAAATGGCCGTCCGAGCGTCGCTTCTCGACGGCCTCCCAGCCCTTGCGGCCGAGCTTTTGAACCGAACGCTCGAACTCCTTGCGCTGATTCTCCGGCACAAGCCCGAGCGCCGACCCGGCCACCTGCATCCCCAGGGCGATCCCGGTCGCCGGGCCGCCAAGAATCTGGAGCACCGCCGCTCCCAAATTGGCGCCGACAGCCACAACCTCGGCCGGGGAGCGGTAAGAACACATTGGATTCGCCTTGCGGGTAGACGACGGGGCGAGCCAATCGTACCGAACCCCGGAACCCGGCCCGGCGGCATCGTGCGCGTTGGCCTTCACCCCGCCTGAGCGCTCGAACGGCGGGGTCGCCGGGTTCGGCGCGGGCGGCCGCCTTTTCGCGGGCGGTTCGCGGGTGGGTTTGCGGGCAGG
>JAIROU010000326.1 GCA_031257375.1 Bifidobacteriaceae bacterium | reverse complement strand
GGACGACATGATGACCAACGTGGTGGTCGTCCCCTACTCCTGGACGCCGCCGGACGAGCGCCCGGACTGCGCCGCCCTGGAGGCCGGGGCCTGCACCACCACGCCGGTGGCGCGGCCGGCGCCGGTCCTGCCGGTGACCGGCGGGCGGTGGCTCTGGGCGGCCGGGCTCGGGCTGGCCCTGGCGGCGGGCGGGCTGGCGCTGGTGGCGGTCTCGCGGTGGCGGGTCAGGCGTTAGCCGGGTCAGGGGCTCAGGCGTTGGCCGGGTCAGGCGTTGGCCGGGAAAAGCTGGCGCAGGCCTTTGACCAGCGACGGCAGGGCGACCGCCGTGACTAGGGCCATCCCGGCCGCGGTGACGCCGAGGGGCGCGATCCAGACCACCGGGTCAAAGCCCAGGGTGGCCGGCCAGTCCGGGGCGCTGGCCACCCGGCCGAGCCCGATCCCGGTGCTCAGGCCGACCACGGCCACCCCGGCCAGGGCGACGATGGTGGCCGTCACCGCCAGGATGAAGGCCTCGGTGAAACCGGCCAGCAAGATCTGGCGGGAGGTCGCGCCGGACAGCCGCAAGACCTGGGCCTCCCCGGCCCGGCTGCGGGCGGTCACGATGACGGTCAGGACCGAGCCGGTCAGCGCCACCAGCACCGGCACCCCGGCCAGGACCACGCCGGAGACGTCGCGGGCCTCGACCCAGCCGCGCCCGGCCGGGTCGAGGGCGCTGCGGGCGAAGTAGATCGACAGGGTCGACCCGGCCAGGAGGGCGCCGACCAGGATTAGGTTGAACGACTCGAGCGAGCGCCGGGCTTGGAAGGCCGCCCCCGCCCGGCCCAGCGACAGGGCTGGCAGGCGGCGGCCGGGCAGGAAGACCGTCCAGACGCGGATCAGCGCCGGGCAGTAGGAGGGCGCGCCCAGGGCGAAGGCTGCGGCCAGCAGCACGGTGGTGGCGCCGGCGCAGGTGGCGCCGATGTTGGCGGCCTCGATGGTGCGAAAGCGGAGCGAGCCGAGCCCGGGCAGGATGATCGTCAAGGCGGCCGTCAGAAGGGCGCCGACGCCGGACGCGGCGGCCAGCCAGGTCCGCTTGCGGGACTGGCCCTGGGGCTGGAAGGGGCGCGGTTTGAGGGCCTCGATCGGTTCGACCGAGCGGGCCTGGCCAGCCCCCTGGGTGGCGGCGATCAAGGCCACCCCCAGGGTGATGACGAACCCGCCCAGGATGGCGTGGGCGTCGGTCTGCCCCCGCAGGTCGGCGCGCCCGGACGAGGCCCAAGCGATGAAGCGCATGGCGGCCGGGGAAGCCGCCCAGCCGATCACGATCCCGACCCCGGCCGAGCAGGCCGCGATGCCGACCACTTGATGGGTGAACTGGCCCGAGGCGCCGCTCGGGGTCAGGCCGGCGATGGCCTGATAGGCGACGCGGCGCCGGGTGCGCTGTGCGACCTGGTGGACCGCGACCGCCATCGTCCCCAGCCCGGCCAGCAGGGCCAGGGCCAGCAAGGTGGCGTCGTATTGGTCCATCAGGCCGATCTCCTCCTCCTCAAGCGACTCGTTGAGGGAGCGCATCGAGAAGGTGATCGTCAGCAGGGCGGCGTTGAGGGCCGCCAGCGGCCCGGCCGCCACCCACAGCCGCAGGTTGGTCAGCATCTCGCGGACGGTCAGCGGGATCAAGCGTCTTCTCCGTAAACGGCTTGGTCCATGGCGGCCAGGATTTGTTCGGCGCTGGGCCGGTCGAGGGTGGCCCCGAGAGCCCCGTCCACCACCGTGATGACATGGTCGGCCTGGGAGGCCAGATGCAGGTCGTGGGTGGCCAGGACGACGGCCGCGCCGTCCCTCGACAGCTTCTTCAGCGATCGCAGGACCAACTTCGAGTCGGAGGTCGACAGGCGTCCGGTCGGCTCGTCCGCGAAGACGATCTTGGGGCGCTGGGTGAGCAGGCGGGCCAGCGAGACCTTGGCCGCCTGCGGCGGCGTCAACTGCTCCGGCGTCTTGCGGGCCAGGTCGGCCGCCCCCAGTTCGTCAAGCGTGCGCAGCGACAGCTCGCGGTTCGACCAGGACGAGCGCCCGGCCAGCTGGCCGGGTAGTTCGACGTTCTGCAGCGAGGTCAAAGACGGCACCAGCGGCGGGTTGATCAGCAGCAGTCCGACGTTCTCGCGCAGCATCCCGGCCAGCGTCGCCCGCGAGGCGCGGGTCAGGTTGGTCTCCAAGAGCACCACATGGCCCTCGGTGACCGGCTCGAGCCCGGCCAGGCAGCGCAGGAGCGTCGACTTGCCCGAGCCGGACGGGCCGACCAGGGCCAGCATCTCGCCCGCCCGCAGGGTCAGCGAGACGCCGGAGAAGACCTGGAGCGGGTGCCTGGCGCCCTTCATCCAGAAGACCTTGGAAATCTTGTGGGCGCTCAAAACAGTCGGTCCGGGGCTCTGGGCGGCTTGGTCCACGCGCTTAAGGTTATCGGGACTGATAGCGTGCCTGCATGGAGCCCTACGGCCCGGCCGATTCGGCCCGCCTGATCGGAGAGGCCGACAAGACCTCGCGCCGCACCGAGTTCGAGCGCGACCGCGCCCGTCTGCTGCATTCGGCGGCGCTGCGCCGGCTGGGGGCCAAGACCCAGGTCAGGACGCCCTGGCGGCGGACGGACCACCCGACCGGCGACGACTTCATCCGCACCCGCCTGACCCATTCGTTGGAGGTCGCCCAGGTCGGGCGCGAACTGGGCAAAGCCCTGGGCTGCGACCCCGACGTGGTCGACACCGCCTGCCTGGCCCATGACCTGGGCCATCCGCCGTTCGGCCACAACGGCGAGCGGGCGCTGGCCGAGGTCGCGGAGACGGCCGGCGGTTTCGAGGGCAACGCCCAGACCCTGCGGCTGCTGACCCGCCTGGAGGCGAAGGTCTACGCCGACGGCCGGTCATGGGGCCTGAACCTGACGCGGGCCTCGCTCGACGCCTCGATCAAGTACCCCTGGCGGCGCGGCCAGGGGCCGGTCGGCTCGGACCCGGCCAAGTTCGGCGTTTACGGCCCCGAGGCGGAGGTCTTCGCCTGGGTCCGCCGGGGCGCGGCGCCCTTGGCCCGGTGCGTCGAGGCCCAGGTCATGGATTTGGCCGATGACGTGGCCTACTCGGTCCACGACGTCGAGGACGGGGTTGTCGGGGGCTCGATCACGCCGCAGGCGCTGGCCAGCCCGCCCGAGCGCCGGGCGGTGGTCGAGTTGGCGGCCGGGCGGTACTGGTCGGGCGAGCCGGGCGAGTTGGAGGCGGCCGCCGCCCGCCTCAGCGCCCTTGAGTTGTGGCCGAGCCGCTGGGACGGCTCGCGCCAGGATCTGGCCGGGTTGAAAAACCTGACGTCCGGGCTGGTCGGCCGGTTCGTGACGGCGGCCCGCGACGCCACCCGGCGGGTCTTCGGGACGGGACGGCTGACTCGCTACGCCGCCGATGTGGTGGTGCCGGCGCCGACCGCCGCCGAGATCGCCGTCCTGAAGGCGCTGGCCGCCCTGTTCGTGATGGAGCCCCGCCAGGAGGACCCGGTCTACCTTGACCAGCGGGCGGTGCTGCGGGAGTTGTTCGGCCACCTGCTGGACCGCGCGCCGGATTCCTTGCAGCCTGAGTTCCAAGGCGACTTCCGCCTGGCCGCCAGCGACCAAGACCGCGTTCGAGTGGTGGTGGACCAGTTGGCCTCGCTGACCGACTCGTCGGCCTTGATCGAGCACCGCCGCTTCAGCGGCCGCCCGCCCCGCATGCCCAAGGCCTGACCCGCGCCACACCTGACCAGCCCGCGCCTGACCCGCCGCGCGCCCGATCCGCGCCCGCCCCGCCGCCAATCCGCCGGCGGCGAACCGTCGCGACTGAGTGTCGGAGCCGTCTTCTACACTTGATCGCCATGGCCGGACGGATCGTTGAGCAGGACATCGAGGCGGTCCGCCAGGCGGTCCAAATCGAGCAAATCGTGGGTGAGCGCGTCGATCTGAAGCGGGCCGGGGCCGGGTCCCTGAAAGGGCTCTGCCCGTTCCACGACGAGCGGACGGCCTCTTTCAACGTCCGCCCGCAAGTCGGCATGTGGCACTGCTTCGGCTGCGGCGAGGGCGGGGACACCATCGCCTTCGTCATGAAGGCCGACGCCCTGACCTTCTCCGAGGCGGTCGAGTACCTGGCCGGGCGCTACGGCATCACCCTGCACTACCACGACGCCGGCCAGAGCCGCGAGCGCGACCCGTCCGCGCCCGCCCGCGGCCGTCTGGTCGAGGCCAACCGCTTGGCGGCCGAGTATTACGCCGAGCAGTTGGAGACCCCCGACGCGCGGGCGGCCCGCGACTTCCTGCGCGCCCGGGGCTTCGACCGGG
>JAIROU010000268.1 GCA_031257375.1 Bifidobacteriaceae bacterium | reverse complement strand
TCCTGCGGCGGTGAGGCGTGGGGGGGTTTGGGCCGGCACCCGCTTGGGGGCCGGCCCGGGCCGGTCTTGTGTTTGACGCGCCGGAGGGCGGGAGCGGCGGTTTGGGCGGCCGAGGACGGTGGTGGCGGCCCTCGGCGCGGCATCGGACCGGACCATCAGACTTGGGGCGGCGCCCGGTCGCTGGCGGGCGACGACAGGGGACTGAGAACGGCGCTGGACGGCATCGAGCAATCGTTCGGCGCTTGGCGCGACGCCGAGACCCGCGTCGCGGCGCGCGCCCCCGGCGCGAGAGAAGGCCACCTCGCGGCCGTGTGGGAGGGCCGGTTGTGATCCGCCGTTCGCGCTGGGTTGATCCCGCGCATCCGCCGACCGCGCATCCCCCGGCCGCGCATTTGCCCGATGCCGCGCGGTGGCTTTGGCGGACCGGGGGCGGGCCGGGCTGGCGGGCGTCGGCTGGCGGGCGTCGGCGGGCGGGCGGCCAAGGCGGGCAGACGGCATCGGGCAACTGGGGCGCGGCGCCGAACCCTGCGCAAACCCTGCGCAAACCTTGCGCGAACCCTCCGGCCGTGGTGGTCCTTTCGAGGGGTGACCAACGGCCGTGGCGCCGCCCCCCGGCGCGAGTCTAGTCTGAGCGCGGGTCAACGCCGACCCAATAGGGCTTGAAGGACAGGAGATTGCTATGAGTCAGGATTTTGACACCAGTTATGACGTGATTGTGATCGGGAGCGGGGCCTCCGGGCTTTCCTGCGCGGTCCGGGCGGCCAAGAACGGCCTCAGCTGCGCCCTGCTGGAAAAGGAGGCGCAAACCGGCGGGAGCTCGAACTTCGCCGAGGGCCACGCCGCGTTCGAGTCGGACGAGCAGGCCAAACGCGGCATCGTGGTGACCAAGGGCCAGGCCTTCGACACCTACCTCGACTACTCCCACTGGCGGGCCAACCCGTCCCTGGTGACCAGGTTCGTCGACAACGCGGCCACCACCGTGAAGATCATGCGCGACGAGATCGGCGCCGTCTACGAGGACGTCACCGTCACCGCCCTGGACCAGCCCGGCGAGTTGGTGACCTGGCACCTGGTGGAGGGCGAGATCGCCAAATTGATCGAGTTGCTGGAGGCGGACGCGCGCCGCCGCGGCGTCGACATCTTCTTGGGCACCACCGCCACCGAGATCCTCAAAGACGGCGCCGGCAAAGTGGTGGGGCTGGTGGCGCGAGACTCCGACGGCCAAACGGTCCGCCTGGGCGCCAAGGCCGTGGTGGTGGCCAGCGGCGGCTACGCCAACAACCCCGAGATGATCGACCGCTACACCCGCTTCGACCAGGTCGGGGCCAAACTGATCAATGTGGGCGGCCCCGGCAACACCGGCGACGGCATCAAGATGGTGCTGGCGGCCGGCGGGTCGGAGCACCCCTCGATCGGGACGCTGCTGCTGTTCCCGCTGATGCGCGACAAGACCATCACCAGCCACACCAACGCCACCGGGATGCAGCCGTACTTCTGGCTCGACGCCAACGGCAAGCGGTTCATCAACGAGGCGGTCGGGCTGAACTTCGGCAACGCCGGCGACGTGGTGGCGGGATTGCCGGGCTCGTTCTACTGGCTGGTCATGGATTCGGCCACGATCCGCCACCTGGTCGAGGACGGCAACGAGGTCGGGCTCGGCATCTACGTGCGCAACCACGAGAAGATGGTCCGCCTGCCGGACGAGATCGCCGCCGATGCCGTCGACCCAGACCGCCCGAACGTCCAGTCGGCGGACACCGTCGAGGAGTTGGCGGCCAAGATCGGCTTGGACCCGGCGGTGGTCCGGGCCGAGGTCGACACCTACAACCGCTACTGCGCGGACGGCCAGGACCCGAAGTTCCACAAGCCGGCCAAGTTCCTGCTGGCGGTCGCAGAGCCGCCGTTCTACGCCATCAAGATGGAGACCGGCATCATGGTGTCGATGGGCGCGCTGCTGGTCGACGAGCGCTGGCGCTGCCTGACCAAACAGGGCCAGCCGATCCCGGGCCTGTACTCGGTCGGCTGCGACGCCGGCGGCCTGTTCGGGGAGTCCTACTCGCTGCCGATCCCCGGCTCCGCCAACGGCTTCGCCCTGACCTCGGGCTGGCTGACCGCCGACGACATCGCCGAACGGATAGCCGCCGGCGAACTCTGAGGCGGCCCGCCCGGGCCGGACAGGTCCGGGCGCTGTGGTCACCCAACCCTGTCACCCAACCCGGCGGAGGCCAGCACGGACGCCGCCGGGGCGGCAGGGGGGGCGGGGCGGCAGGGCTATGGCCAGAGTCGGGCCGACGTGCGCGGGCCGACGTGCGCGGGCCGACGTGCGCGACGGGTTCGGGGCAGGCGTTTCACCTTGGCGCGGGCGCGCGCCACCCCCGGCCCGGCCCGCCGGGGCGCCCGCCTCGCGATTCGCCGAGACCGGCATTCCCGCCGGGCTTCGCCATCGAGACCAACATTTGGTGCGTGCTTTCGCATCGAGACCAACATTCCGCGGGGGTTTTTCAATCGAGACCA
>JAIROU010000299.1 GCA_031257375.1 Bifidobacteriaceae bacterium | reverse complement strand
ACCACCACCCCACCCCGGCCGTCGCCGCGGACGGCGTCGATCCGCGCCGCCTCGCCGCCGGTCAGGGATTCCAAGTCGAAGCTCCATTCGACGGCGCGGGAGGACGCCCCGACCGCCGCCAGGACGGCCCGGCCCGGCCCGGCGGCGTGGACCAGGACTGTGTCGGCGTCCAGAAAACCGGCGCCGCCGTCCGCCGACAGGTCCAGGACCGGCAGGAAAACGGACGTCTCAAAACCCTGTCCGATGCCGCCGAGGCGGTTGACGGGTTCGCCCAGCGCCGGCTTGGCCGCCACGTCCGGCAACAGGGCCGCGGTCTGACGGTCGCCATCGCGCCCCAGGGCCAGCGCCGCCGCGACCGCGCCTCCGGCCAGCACCAGCAAGGCCAGGCTGGCCGTCACCCCGATCATGACCCGCCGGGGGATTCCCCGCCCGGCCGGACTCGGCCCGGCTGAGTCGCTCAGTTTGATCGGCTCCAGCGGCGCCGACCCCAGCGACGGCCTGCGCGGGGAGCCCACCGCCGCCGCCCGAGCCGCCCGAGCCGCCCGAGCCGCCCGCGGCGACGGCATAAACTCGTCCGGCAGCGGGTCGATCGACGCCGACCCCAACCCCGCCGCCGCCCGCTCCCAGGGCTGCAAAGCCGCCCCGGCCCGGCCGCCCGCCCGGATCCGGGGCAAGCCTGGGTCGGTCTCGTCCTCTGGATGCCACGATGGCCGCCCCGACCGGTCCTCCGCCTCTGCCCGACGGCCATCGGTGCTGGCCACGGCCCCAACCGAGGCCGGGCCGGACTGGTTCAGCAGAGCTTCGGCGTCAATCGGGGAGCCCTGCGCCAACCGCGCGAACAACCCCGGCTCCCCCGGGTCCCCCAACCCGGACCCGGTCGCGGACGGGCCGGAGGCCCGGGACCCCTGCGCCAGCCGGGCGAACAGCGACGGCGGAATCTGTTCCCCCATCTGGGTCGGCGGCATCGGCGGCGCGGGCGCCCGCGGCCCGCCGGGCCGGGGCCCAGGAGCGCCCGGCGCGACCCGCGCCGGCCGACTATGGGCGTCGGCGCTGGACGGACGCGCCAGTCGGGCGAACAACCCCGGCCCATTCGGGTCCCCCAACGGCGGCGGCGCGGGCGCGTCCGGCGTCACGCGGCGGTGCGGCAGGGCCGGGGTCGGCACCGGCATCAGTCGCGGCTCAAAGCCCTTGGTCTGGCGCTCGCGCTGGGCGGACTGGCGCCCGGCGGCGGCGCCCCTGAACGCGGCCGCGCTGTGGGCGGCCGCGGCGGCCATGGCGGCGGCCTCGCCGGTGGGCATGACGCGGGCGCGTGGAATCCGCGCGGCGATGCCGGTGCCGCCCGTCGGCGTCCGGACCGGGGCGGCAGAACCGGAGCGGTCCGGCTCGTCCGCAGGGCGATGGTTCGATTGGGTCTGGCCCTGGGGCTGGTCAGGCATGTCGGGGGCGACTTTCAAGGCTAGGGGATCCTGATGCGGCGGGAGAGCCCGATCGGGGCGGCGGTCGGGTGTGCTCAGCCACCACGCACCATTCAACCAGCTATCGCCCCGCTCCGCCTCCCGACTCCGTCCCTCACGCCCCTCCCCGGCGCCAATCCCGCCCTGTTGCGCCCGCATCCACCCGTTCCGCCTGTCATCCGCCAGGCGGCGCCGCGCGCGAAAACTGAGTAAGGCTCAGCCACGGCGCCAGGCGCCATGTGCGGGCCGGCAATCATTGTCGGCGCCGGCCAGGGGGCGCCGCGCGCGAAAACTGAGTAAGGCTCAGCCACGGCGCCAGGCGCCATGTGCGGGCCGGGGTGGGCTCGGGGGGCGGGGGCGGGGGACAGTAACGTAGAGGGCATGCTGATCGACCGCTTGAGGGGGGATGGGGCGGTCGGAGCCGCGGGGGTCGGGGTGGAGGAGGCGTTCGACCTATTCACGGCTTGGGCCGGGGAGCAGGGGTTGGAGCTTTACCCGCACCAGGAGGACGCCTTGCTGGCTTGGGCGTCCGGGGACCATGTCGTTTTGGGCACGCCGACCGGTTCGGGCAAGTCGTTGGTCGCGGCCGGGGCGCTCGCCATGGCCTTGGCCGAGGGGCGGCGCGGGGTTTACACGGCCCCGGTCAAGGCCCTCGTCTCGGAGAAGTTCTTCGACTTGATCGGGCTGTTCGGCGCCGCCAACGTCGGCCTTATGACCGGCGACGCGGCCGTCAACACCGACGCGCCGGTGATCTGCTGCACCGCCGAGGTGCTGGCCAACCAGGCGCTCAGGGACGGTGCGGCGACGCCGTACCAGACCGTGGTGATGGACGAGTTTCATTTCTACGGCGACCCCGACCGCGGCTGGGCCTGGCAGGTGCCGCTGTTGGAGCTGCCCCGGGCGCAGTTCTTGCTGATGAGTGCGACCTTGGGGAACGTCGACCGGTTTGTCGAGGACCTCCCCCGCCGGACCAGGCGGCCGGCCAGCGCCATCCTCGACGCCCCCCGGCCGGTGCCGCTGGAGTTCTCCTACCAAGTCCTGCCGCTGCCGAACCTGATCACGGGCCTGGTCAAGGACGGGCTCACCCCGGCCTACGTGGTCCAATTCACGCAGCGCGAAGCCGTCGAGCTGGCCGGGCTGCTGGCGGCGCTGCCACTGGCGGACCGGCAGCGGCAGCAAGACTTGCGCGACGGCATCGGCGGCTTCAAATTCGGTCCCGGCTTCGGGGCGGCGCTGTCGAAACTCTTGCGCAAGGGGATCGGCGTCCACCACGCCGGAATGCTGCCGATGTATCGGCGGCTGGTCGAGCGGCTGGCCGGGGAGGGCCTGTTGAGCGTCATCTCCGGCACCGACACCCTTGGGGTTGGGGTCAACCTGCCGATCAAGACCGTGGTGCTGACCTCGCTGGTCAAGTTCGACGGGCGGCGCATTCGGCGGGTCAACGCGCGCGAGTTCCACCAGATCGCCGGGCGGGCCGGGCGGGCCGGTTTCGACGACATCGGGCACGTGGTGGTCCAAGCGCCGGAGTCGGCGATCGAGCGGGCGCGGTCGCTGGCCAAAGCCGAGGCCCGGGCCGAGGCCGGCAAAGGCGGCAAGGGCGCCAAGCCCGCCCGGCCCCCCGGCCGAACTCCTGGCGCCAGCCAAGAGAAGGGCCAAATCTCCTGGTCCAAGGAGACCTTCGAGAAGCTGGCGGCGGCCGCGCCGGAGCCGCTGACCCCCCGCCTCAAGGTCACCCACGCCATGATCCTCGAACTGGCCGCGCGCCCGGACCCGGTGGCGGCGGCCCGCAAGCTGCTGACCGACAACCACCAGCCGGTCCGGCCGCGCAACCTGCTGGTCCGCCAGGCCTGCCGGATCTACCACTCGCTGCGGGTGGCCGGGGTGGTCGCGCACACGCCCGGGCGGGTCGCCCTGGCGGTCGAACTACCTGACGACTTCGCCCTCAACCAGCCCTTGACGCCGTTCGCCCTGGCGGCCTGCGAACTGCTCGACCCGGACTCCCCGGACTACGAGCTCGACCTGGTGTCCATCTTCGAGGCCACCCTCGAGCCCCCGGCGGCGGTCTTGATCGCCCAGCAGAAGGCGGCCAAGACCGAGGCCTTGGCCCGCATGAAGGCCGAGGGCTGGGAGTACTTCGACCGCATGAACGCCCTGGACGAGGTGACCCATCCGCGCCCGTTGGCGGAGTTCTTGGAGGCCGCCTTGGCGGTCTACCGCCGCCGCCACCCTTGGGTGGACGATTTCGACTTGACCCCCAAGTCGGTCGTCCGGGAGATGCGCGAGCACGCCCAGACGTTTTCCGAGTTCGTCTCCCGCTACGGCTTGGCCAGCGCCGAGGGGGTGCTGCTGCGATACCTCTCGGACGCCTACCGGACCCTGACCAGATCGGCGCCGACGACCGCCCGGCCGCGCCTGATTGGGATTACCGAGTGGTTGGGAGATACTATCCGGGGCGTCGATTCAAGCCTGATCGCCGAATGGGAGGAGTTGAACGCGCTTGGCGCCGAACCAGCCGAACCAGCCTGACCAGCCTGACCAGCCGACCCAGGCGACCGGGCCGGGTCGCGCCGCGCCCGGCCGCAAGGCAACCCCGGCGCTGACGGTCCTGGACCAGTCCGGCGTCCCCTACCAGGTCGAGGCGTTCAAGCCGGAGCGCGCCTCGGCCGGGGTCGGGGAGGGCTACGGCCAGGCGGCCGCCCGAGCCCTCGGCGCCGACCCGGACACCGTTTTCAAGACCCTCATGGTCAAGATCGACGGGCGCCTGTGGTGCGCCGTCGTCCCCGTCAGCCGGAATCTCGACTTCAAGGCGGCGGCCCGAGCGGCGGCCGGCAAGTCGGCCGCCCTGGCGGCCGTCACCGAGGCCGAGCGGGCCACCGGCTACGTGGTCGGCGGCATCTCGCCGCTCGGCCAGCGGACCAGGCATCCGACCCTGATCGACTCGTCGGCCGAATCCCTTCCCCAGATGCTCGTCTCGGCCGGGGGCCGCGGCCTGGACGTCCGGCTCGACCCGCGCGACCTGGCCCGCCTCACCGGCGCCACGTTCGCCCCGATCGGCCGCTTTTGACCGGACCTGGCATGATGGCCTGATGACCGCCACCCCCTCCGAGCGCTTGGCCGCGCTCGGCATCGTCCTGCCCGCCGCCGCCCCACCGCTGGCCGCCTACCTGCCGGTCCGGATCGCCGGCCCGACCGCCTGGGTGTCCGGCCAAGGCCCGGTCCGGGACGGCGCCTCGGTTTGGACCGGGCGCCTGGGCGCCGAGTTGACCACTGAGCAGGGGCACGATGCCGCGCGCCTGGCCGCCGTCAACGTCCTGGCCGCGCTGGGCGGCGCCTTGGGCTCGCTGGAGCGCGTCGAAGGTTTTGAGCGGGTCGCCGTGATGGTCGCCTCGACGCCCGATTTCACCGACCACCCGGCCGTCGCCAACGGCGCCTCGAACCTGTTCGCGGAGGTCTTCGGCGAGGCCGGCCGCCACGCCCGCGTGGCCTTCGGCGTGGCCGCCCTGCCCCTCGGCTGGCCGGTCGAAGTCGAGGCCCAGGTGACGCTCAAACAGTGATCGCCAACCGAGGCCGCGGGTCCGCGATCAATTGTCGGGCACACGACCCGCGGCGACCGGGGGGCCACCGCCGACCGCGCCCCGCGCCCACCGCGCCCGGCGCCAACCGCGCCCCACGCCGACCGCCCCGCCGCGGCTGACGCGCCGGCTCAGGTGGCCGCGGCCCTCTCCTGGCGCCGCCGCCAGCGGATGCCGGCGTCGATGAAGCCGTCGATGTCCCCGTCGAAGACCGCCGCCGTGTGGCCGACCTCGTGGTCGGTGCGCAGGTCCTTGACCATCTGGTAGGGGTGGAGCACGTAGGAGCGCATTTGGTCGCCCCAGGAGGCCTTGATGTCGCCCGCCAGCTCCTTCTTCTTGGCCGCCTCCTCGGCCCGGCGCAAGACCAGCAGGCGGGACTGCAGCACCCGGTAGGCGGCGGCGCGGTTCTGGATCTGGGACTTCTCGTCCTGCATCGAGACCACGATCCCGGTCGGGATGTGGGTCATCCGCACGGCCGAGTCGGTCGTGTTGACGGACTGCCCGCCCGGCCCGGAGGACCGGAAGACGTCGACCTTGATGTCGGCCTCGGGGATGTCGATGTGGTCGGTGTCCTCGATCAGCGGGATGACCTCGACGGCCGCGAAGGACGTGTGCCGCCGCCCCTGGTTGTCGAAGGGCGAGATCCGGACCAGTCGGTGGGTGCCGCCCTCGACCGACAAGCTGCCGTAGGCATAGGGGGCCGAGACCTCGAAGGTGACCGATTTCAGCCCGGCTTCCTCGGCGTAGGACGTGTCGAGGACCTTGACCGGGTAGGCGTGGCGCTCGGCCCAGCGCAGGTACATGCGCAGCAGCATCTCCGCGAAGTCTGCCGCGTCCACGCCGCCCGCGCCCGAGCGGATCGTCACAACCGCGAAGCGTTGGTCGTACTCGCCGTTGAGCAGGGTTCTGATCTCCATGTCCGCCAGCGCCGCCCGCGCCGCCGCCAACTCCTGGCGGACCTCGGCGAGCGCGTCATCGTCGTCGCCCTCGACCGCCATCTCGTGCAGCACGCCCAGGTCCTCCAACCGGGAGCGCATCGCCTCCAGTTTCTCCAACTCGGCCTGGGCGTGGGACAGCAGCGACGTCTTCTTCTGGGCCTGCTCCGGGTCGTCCCACAGGGTTGGCTCGGCCACCTCATCGGACAGCCTGGCGATCCGGGACCTGATCTCGTCGGGGTCTTGGACCTGCGCGATCAAGTCGAAGGTGTGGCTCAGGGCGCGCAGTTCGCCGGCAATGTCTTCGGTGGCCATGGCTTCAATGGTAGGACTTGCCGCCGCCGCCCCGCCCGAACCAGGCGCCGGGCGCCGCGCTCGGCCCGCGGCCGCCCGCTTGAACCGTCAAGATGGCCGATGCCGAGGGGTCGGCGGGCTCAGCCTCTCCAGTTGGCGTCCAACGAGCCGTAATCGGGCCACACACTGCTGAACGTGTCCCTCGAGGTGCTGGGCGCGGCGCGTCCGTTGATGATCTGCGTCGCTGTCCCCTGGGTGATCGGCGTGGTGGACCAGAACGAATAGTAAAAGCTGTTCGGCCCCTCGATGGTCGCCGCAGTCGGCCACTTGAAGGATTGCGGGATGGCGGCCAGCCTCCCGTTGCTGTTGAAATAGGCGAAGAAGTAATCTCCGGCGGACTCGATGCCGGTGGTGTTGAACGACCCGTCCGGCAACCCGGTCAAAGCCCCGGAAGAGTTGAAGAAGGCGAAGAAGTGATCGCCGACGGCTGTGATGCTAGTGGTCTTGAACGACCCCTCGGGCAGCCCGGTCAAAGCCCCTTCGTAGTTGAAGGAAACAAAGAAGTAGTCTCCGGCGGCTTCGATGTTGGCGGTGTTGAACGACCCGTCCGGCAACCCGGTCAAAGCCCCGTAATCGTTGAAGTAGGCGAAGAAGTAATCTCCGGCAGCCTCGATGCCATAGGTCTTGAGCGACACGTCGGGCTTCAGAGTCTTATAACCGGAGTCTGAGTAGTGATGTGAGTCTAGTAGTTCTCTTTCGCGTATTTGACCGGGTTGCCGGACGGGTCGTTCAACACCACCGGCATCGAGTCCGCCGGAGATTACTTCTTCGCCTATTTCAACAGCAACGGG
>JAIROU010000141.1 GCA_031257375.1 Bifidobacteriaceae bacterium | reverse complement strand
GGCGACGGCGCAGCGTTGGCCCTCGCCCCCGCTGACCTGGGCGGGGTAGCGGTCGCACAAATCGCTCAGGCCGACTCGCTCCAACAATTCGCCGGACCGGGCCAGCGCCTGGTGGCGCCTCAACCCCGACAGCTCGGCGGCCAGCGCGACGTTATCGCGCAGCGACAGTTCCGCGACCAATTCGCCGAATTGAAACACAATCCCCAAGCTCGTGCGCCGGACCTCAGCGCGCCCCTCCAAGCCGAGGCTTGTGATCTCGGCCCCGCCAACAGAAATGACGCCGCGATCAGGGCGCAGCAAGCCGGCCGCCAAGTACAACAAGGTCGACTTTCCACAACCGCTCGGCCCCATGACCGCCGCCGTCTCCCCGGCCGCCAGACTCAAACTGACGTCATTGACCGCCGGGGCGTCCTGATCACGATAAGAGAAGCAAACCGACTCAAGAACCAGGACGCCCCCGACCGGCAGGTCGCCCCCCAACGGGGCTGTAACTCCGATCAATGGCGGGGCTGGCTTGCCCAAGGAAGATCCCCTTCTCGGCCACGTCAGGAACCGGGCTAGCTCCTGTTGACGGCGCAGCCACCAGGTTTCTATCACGTCGGTCAAGCGTCGGTCAAGGGTCCCTGAGCCGACTGATCCTGGCGGCGGGTTCAGCCCAGCCGCTCGTCGGCGGCGGGAGCGCCGGGCTTATAAATCAGCCCGGTCGCGGCCAACCCGGCCGCCAGGAGCAGAGCGGCCAGGAAGAACGGCGCGGATCGGTTCAGGCCGGACAGCAATCCGCTGGTCAAACCCAGCGGCGCGACCGCCAGGGCGACAACTGTGCGCTGCACCGCCATGACCCGGGAGCGTTCATTCTTGTCAACGTGGAGGGCGACTACGGATTCGGCCAGCATCGCCAGGATGCCCGCGCCGAAGCCTCCGGCCACCAGCACCAGCCCGAGCAGGGCGTAAACCAGCGGCGTGGCTACTGCGGCGGCGCCGACCGCGGCGCGTCCACCCGGCGCGGGGATCAGCGCCAGAACCAACTGTCCCGCCAGATAAGCGCCGAATCCGGCCAAGAGCGGGCGCTTCAAGTCGAGCGAGCGAGTGACCCTGGGGATGACGGTGAAGAAGAACCCGATCGCCAGCAGCGATTGCGCCATCGGGAACAAGGGCAGCCAAACGTCCGGCACTCCCAGTTTCCGCGATGCGATGACCTGGAAGAACGTCGTGTTGATGGTCTGAACGGAGGCGACCAAGTACATCACCAGGAGGGCGAACTTGGTCCCGTGCGAAGCCGCGATCACCCGCAGGACGCCCCGGTAGCCCTTGAGCAGGGTCCACACCGACTGCCCGGCCGTCACCCGCCGTCGCGCGACCCCCACGGCCGTCTCGTGAGAGGCGGCGTACAAGATGAACACCTTCGCCGCCATCACCACGAAGGCGTTGAGGTAAAGGATGCGCACCGCCGGGACCAGCGAAAACCTCGCCACCATGAGGGCCGCGATCGGCGCGAACAGGGCTGAGAAGTTCCCGGCCGCGATCACCAGGGAGTAAATGCCGGTCAACTGCTCGCGCTCGGCGTCTTCGACCATCAGGCAGTCCCATGAGTTCTGTGTCACCTGCCAGGCGCCGTTGATCGCCGCCGCCGCCAGGAACAGCGGCAGCGCCCATCCCCGGCCCACCAACGACGCGCCCGCCCAGATCAGACAGGGGACGCACCAGGCCACCAGGTCGAACCAGGCGGTCGTGGCGCGGCGGCCCAGTTTATCGGTGATGACCCCGCCGAGCAGGCCGAAAACCGTCTGCGAGAGCAGTCCGACCGTCGCCACCAGCCCGATCCGGGCGTCGTTCAACCCCAGGGCCAGCATGTAAACCGAGGCGTAAGGCAGGCACAGATTCATCGACAGGCCCCACATCGGCTCGGTGAACACGCAGGCGCGCGGATTGCCGCGCAGCGACAAAGCAGTCGCCACCAGCGGATTCTTTGCCATTCTCAGTTCACCAGCCCCAACCAGTCGCCGCCCATGCTAGCCCTAAACCCGGGGACGGTCCTTTCGTCTCAGACTTGGGGACACACCTTTGGGAGGCCTCGGAGATCATGGTTCAGGCCGGGCGCAGGGCGGACGCACTCGGCGTCTCCCTGCCCACCTTGATAGCCAACGACCTGCGGCGGTTCGTCAACGGCCACCCGATCGTCATCGACGGTGACTCCTACGTGCCGACGGAACGCCTGCTCGGGGATGTGGTGACAGCGCGCGCTGATAGGCAAGCCGGGCGGTTCATCAGCGTTGACCATCCAGATGACCTAGCCACCGTCTTCGACCAGCAGATCTATGAATAGGATCGCTGGGTTTGAGTTCTCGAAGACGCTCGTCAAGCGTCTGCGTGCGCTGCCGCCGCGGCGGCGCGGGCGGCCAGCACGGCCTGGTAAACCAAGCGCCGGGACCGGCCAGCGGTTTCCGCGACGGCGGCGGCCGCCTGCTTGAGACCGGCGCCGTCCGCCACCAGGGCTTCGACCGCGGCCACCAGTTCGCCCGCCAGGGCCAGTCCTTCCGCCGATGCCGCCGACCCGGCCGACGACGCAACGTCAGCCGGCGCCGCCCGGCCAGCCAGTAACGCTCCGCCCGCCGATGCCGCCCCGCCCGTCCCGCTGGCTCTGTCCGCCGATGCCGCCCCGCCCGTCCCGTTGGCCCCGCCCGCCGATGCCGCCCCGCCCGTCCCGCTGGCCCCGCCCGCCGATGCCGCCCCGGCCGTCCCGCTGGCTCTGTCCGTACCGCTGGCTCCGCCCGTCCCGCTGGCCCGCCTCGCGCCCCCGATCACGAGCGTGACCTCGCCCTTCAATTCGCGCGCGGCGGCCGCGTCGGCCAGTTCGCCAAGCGGGCCGCGGATCAGCTCTTGATGCGGCTTGGTCAACTCGCGGGCGAGCGCGGCCGGGCGGTCGGGGCCGAGGAGGCGCACGGCATCGGACAACGTCTGGGCCAAACGGCGGGCGGACTCGAAAACCACCACCGTGCGGGGCTCGGCGGCGACCTGTCCTAGCCAGGCTGACCGCGCTCCCGCAGCGCGGGGGACGAAGCCGTCGAAGGCGAACCGGTCGGTCGGCAGGCCGGACAGGACCAGCGCGGTCAGGACGGCCGAGGGCCCGGGCGCGCAAGTCACCGGCACGCCTTCGGCGATAGCGGCCCTGACCAGGGCGAAGCCGGGATCGGAGAGGAGCGGCAGGCCGGCGTCGGAGACCACCACCACCAGGCCGGCGCGGGCTGCCGCCAGCAGCAGGTCAAGCCGCGAGCGCTCGTTGTGGTCGTAGAAGGACAACACCCGGCCGCCAATCTTGACGCCCAGCCGGGCGGCCAACTGGCGCAGGCGGCGGGTGTCCTCGGCGGCAATCAGGTCGGCCGACGCGAGCAGGCGGCGCAGGTGCTCCGAGGCGTCGGCGGGATCACCAATCGGCGTCGCCGCCAGCACAATGCCCGTCGCCGCCAATGCCATACCCGTACCCTAAAGCCTCCGATTCGCCGGCCTTGACACCCTGAGGGGAAGTCGCCCAAAGGTCAGACCGGTTTGGGCAGGGCTTAACCACGCCGCCCGCGCTAATCCGTGCCACTGCGGCTGATCCCGGCCGCGACCAGTCCGTCGCCGACCCGTCGCCGGCCCTCCGCCGGCCCCCGGATCAGTCGAGGGCGTCGGCCGGGATTCGGTGGGTGTGCCCGTTGGGTGTGGTGATGGTGGTGGCGCCGGTTTGGGGGTCCCGCTCGTACTCCCAGCCGTGGCTGGTCTTGAGATCGTGGCAGGCCTTGCACAAGTGTTGCATATTATGAGTGATGGTCTGCTCAGAGGCCGGGCGGGCTGAGTCGAACGGGTCTATGTGGTCTACCTCGCAGCGCCGCGCGGGCTGGCCGCAGGCCGGGTTCGCGCACCTCGCCTGGCGCACCGCCAACAGCCGCCGCAGCCGAACCCCGGGCCGGTAGGAGTCGTTGGCGGCTGTCTCCGTCGGCCATGCGGCGGGTTCGCCCCAAGGGTTCGCCGGCGGGCCGGTCTCGGCTTTGGGCATCAGGAGCAGGCCGGCTTTGAAGGAATTCTCCGACGTCCAGACCGGCCGGCCGGTGGCCGGGTCGGTGAACAACGCCCGCCAGGTCGCATCGGCCGCGATCTTCCGCCCGACCTCGGCCGGGACCGGCCCCACCCCCAGGATCAGACCGGGCTTGCCATCCAATCCCAACAGGGTGGTCGCGTCCATTCGGACCAAGACCTGATACCGGCTCCGCCCCCGCCCGGCGCCGCCGCCCGGCCCGCGCGAGCCGCCCGAGCCGCCGGTCCCGTCAGGACCGCCCGACCCAGCCTGGCCGCCTGTGCCGTACGGGCCGCCTGCGCCGCTCACACCGCCCGCGCGGTCCGACGCGCCCGCGCCGCCCAGTCCGTCCCGTCCGCCCGGTCCGCCCGGTCCGCCCGCGCCGCCCAGTCCGCCCGGTCCGCCCGGTCCGCCCGGTCCGGCAAGGCCGGCAAGGCCGGCGAAGGCTTCGATGAAGGCGTCGTGGCGGCGCTGGTCGGCGGTCCTGGGGTCGTCCGGGCGGATCTTCATGGCCAACGCGTCGGCCTTGTCCAGCACGGCCGCCAACTCGGCGGCCGACCCGTACACGGTCAACAAGCCCATCGCCGCCGCCCTTGGCCGGTAGCGCACGCTCCGCTCCTTGTAAGCCGCCTCGTGCCCGCCCGAGAAACCTCTCGGGTCCAGTTTCGCCGCCAACCGCTCGCAGGCGTCCTGGACCCTGGGCCGGGTCTGGTTCGCGCCCGCCAGGCGCACACCCAAGGCCAGGACTTCGCGCCGGTCGGCCGGGTCCTCCAGCCGGTTCCCCGCCCGCAAGATCGCCGCGCCCGTCGAAACGGCCACCCCGCCCCCCGCCAGCGCCTCCCCGAACACCGGCTCGGCCAGGCCGGCCCGGCCCACCCGGGCCAACTCCCTGGCCGAGCGCGTCGTCCGCCCGCACGCCAAGGCCGCCTCCGCCACCAAAGACCGGG
>JAIROU010000290.1 GCA_031257375.1 Bifidobacteriaceae bacterium | reverse complement strand
GTCTTCGATGAGCCGCCCGGGCCTGGTCATCGGCACGTTCGGGGAGTTCACCTACCAGACGACGAAGACCGGCCTGGCGCGGGCGCGGGCGTTGTCCCGCGATTGGGACGGCACCGCCCGCTGGGGTCACGGCCTTTTCCGCCTTCGCCGAAGGCCAAAATGCAGCGCGCGCCCGGCATGGCGGTTCGGCTCGACGATTGGGGCCAAGTCGGAGGGGCGGCTGGGCCCTGGGCAGTCGACCGGACGGCCGACGCGTTCACGCGGGGCTGTTGGTCAACTGGAACTGTCTCGCGCGAGACGGCCGGCTTTCCCCAAAGAGTCGGGCGGATCACCAATTGCACGCTAGCTCCTGAAACCCGTAGCGGTCGCCCAACCGCGCCCGGTACACTTGGAGCAGATGATCGCATTTGTTGCGTTTGGAGGTTCGCTGTGGGGACGGTGACGACAAGGGATTCGCAGGCGTTGCGCCGCGCTTTGGAGGGTGATGGCGACGAAGTCTCGGTGTCGTTGTCGCGGGCGGCGGCGGAGATGGCGGCGAGGGTGGTGGACGCGGAGGTGTCCGGTCGGCGGGTGGTTATCAGTCATGGGTTGGATGAGGTCAGCCCGGCCGAGGCGGGGGCGTTGCTGGGCATGTCGCGCCCGCAGGTGCGCCGGTTGATGGACCGGAATGAGTTGCCGTTCCGTATGGTCGGTTCACACCACCGGATCGCGGTGGCGGACGTGGAGGCGTTCTTGGCGGCGGAGCGGCCCCGCCGGCGGGCGGCGTTGGCGCGGTTCTCGGCACTTGAGGACGAGTTCGGGCTGACCGAGTGAGCCGCCGCCAAGCGGGGGCTGGGCCGCCTGTCTAGGTGGTGTTGGCGGACGCGAACGTGCTGTATTCGCGCAGCCTGCGTGACTACTTGCTGTACGCGGCGGAGGCCGGGGCGGTCGGTGTGGTTTGGAGCCAGGCGATCCTGGACGACGTCGCCGAGCATCGTGGTGGCCAACGTGCCTGGGTTTGGTCCGCGGGCGGCGGCCCGGCTGCTGGACGCCCTGGCTGAGGCGTTTCCCGATGCCGTGTTCGAGCCGTCAGCAGAGGATTACGCTCCGTTGGCGTCCTTGGCACTGCGCGACGAGGACGACCGTCATGTGATGGCTGCGGCTTTGGCCGCGCAGGCGGACATTATCTGCACCAACAACCTCAAGCATTTCCCGAGGGCCGAGCTGGCCCGCCTTGGCGTGGCCGTGATGAGCCCAGACGATCTGTTCACACAGTTGATCGGCACGCGCATGGCTGCGATGATCGGGGCACATCGTGCTGCGGTCGCAAACTTCGCCGGGTCAACCGACCACTTCGCGGTCGCGGCTCTCCTCGGGGCTGGCGCGGTGAGAACGGCCGAACTCTTGAGCGAATTGCTAGGCATCTAACCGCGCCGCCGGTCACGGTTTACTCCCCGAAAACAACCCAGAACAACGTCGCGTCGACCACGATCAACCGGATCGAATTCTGGTTGGCCGCGGCTGCTGCGGTTGCCGCCCGGGGTGGTGGTGCTGGCGGGCGGCGGTTTCCTGAGTCGGGCCATCATCGCGGTGGCGGTCCGCATTGGCCAGGGTCCGGTGGCGCACCGGTTGGGCAAGCATCTGCGGTTCGCGCGCGCCGATGTGGAGATATGGCTGGCGTCGCGCCGTGAAGCAGCGTCGAGGGCGGGGTGGGCTCGGTGAGTCGGCCGCGTCTGGCGGTGGGTACGTTCGGGGTGGTTATGTTCTTGGCGAAGGCGAATGGTTCGGTGGAGGCCAGGGCGAGGTACCGGGATTGGGATGGGAAGCGCCGTGAGGTCCAGGCGACCGCGAAAACCGAGCGCGCCGCGGAGCGGATCTTGAAGGCGAAGCTGGCGGACCGGACGCTGGCGCAGCCGACGAGCGGCGAGTTGACTCCGGATTCGTTGTTAGCCGAGTTGGGTGAGTATTGGCTTGAGGATCTTCGGGCGGAGGGTCGGGTCATGCGGCGGACCTTTGAGAACTACGAGTGGGTGCTCCGCAAGGTGGTCCTGCCGGTGTTCGGGGACCTGGCGCCGCGGGAGATTGGTGTGGCCCGCTGTGACCGGTTCGTTAAGGGTCTGGCGCGCAAGTCGTACTCGCGGGCGCGCCAGGCGCGTAACGTGTTGCGTTCAGCGTTGGGGTTGGCGGTGGGTCACGAGGTGATCCCAAGGAACCCGGTGGATGGGATCGCCCGGTTGCACAAACCCGCCCACGTCCCCGACGCTATGACCCCGGCGGAGGTCGGGGCGGTCCGGTTCGCGGTCGGCTACTGGGAACTCGGGTTGTCCCGGTCCGGCCCAAGACCGGATGGGCAGTTGTCGGTGATCATCGAGGTGATGTTGGGCACCTCAGCCAGGATTGGTGAGGCGTTGGCGTTGCGGGTGTGTGACGTGGACCTGGATAGTGCCCCGCCGTCGATCCGTATCGCTGGGACCATCGCCAGCGTCAAAAGCAAGACCGCGTACCGCCAGGACCACCCCAAGACGCCGCGACCCTCCTAGAGGAACGCTTCGCCCCCGAAGGCTGGCCCAAACCAGAATGACGCAGCACGCTCCCACCCGAGCCGGGTCGCCGCCACTCAGTGGCGGCACCTGCCGTGGCGCGGCATTACCGCTCGGAGACGCGCCTGCTGGTCAGGTGTTGGCGCCGGTTCTGGTCGCGGCGCTGGCGCGGCCGATGCCTGGCAGCCTCGTGCGGCGAGGGGTTACCGGGACCTCTTTCGCTCGACCAGCGGGTCCGGTGTTGGCGCCGAACCCGGCCAGACGGGCTGCGCAGGGGAGGCTGCCGTCGGCCGCGACCAGCCATTACAGGTTTGCGCCGCACCTTCCCTGCTGTCGCGCACGGCACCTGTCAACGGTGCCGGAAACTTTCCGGCACCGTCCGACCAGGGCAATTGGGTTGTCGCCGCCGCGAAGCCGCCGCAACCCGGCCCCGCCGAAGGGCGGGCGACCGTGCGAGACGGGATCACCCACGCTACACAGCTACCCACAGAAGTCAAGAGGCCCCCGGTCCCAAGTGTTCCGCAGAGCGGTGCGGCAACGGGCAGCCAGCCAAACCTCTGCGGCGCCAGGGGCGGTCAAGCCGGCGAGGCGCGGTTGCTCGCGCAGAGTCAGTCACCGTCTGGATCGGTCTCCCCGCCCCCTGGTGGTTGGCGGTGTTGGGTGGCCCGTTGGATCACATCTTGGAGGATGAACCGGTGGCGGGGCAGCAGCAACCGTTCGGGGTAGGAGCGGACCAACAGGTCGATACCGTCTTGGATGGTGGTGTAACCCGCTTGAGCGAACAGCACGGCCGCGTCGGCCAGGTCGCGTTCCTCTCTGGACGCGAACAGTTTCATCGCCAGCAGGTACTCCGGTGACGGCACTTGGACGATCAGCCAGTCCGACTCGAACACTGTCAACGGCTGGGTGTCCATGCCGGGCAGGAACCCTTTGGCGGCATCGTTCAACCAATCCGGCTCCAACCCCCGCCGGGTGGCCACTTCTTCGGCTGCCTGGCGCACCTGCGGGGCTGGGGTGAACAGGGCGTCCACGTCACGGGTGACCCGGCCCCGGTCGTAAGCCAACGCCATCGCCGCTCCGCCAAGAACGAACAACTGCGCCGCCACACCGCGGGCCTCCAACGTGACGGACAGTTCCTCGAACAACCCCAACACGCCGTCAGCGTCGAACGGGCGCGCGGTATGGCTGGTCATGCCCGGTCCAGTGACCGGGTGGTGATCCAGATCCCGCGCCGCGCGAAAGCTGGCGGGCTGTCCTTGTCCGCCTCGTCCTTGAAGATCGCGGGCACACCCGGGTACCAGTCATCCGCCCGCCGGGCCGGGTTTCCCGCCCACGCGGGCGCCGTCCAGCCATCTCTTGCAGCGAGGTGCTCAGCCAGTGCGGCGAACGCGGCGTCCAGCCTGGCTGAACCTGTCGGCGCCGGTTCGTCCATGAACACCTGGGAAGCCAACTGGGGGCCGCCGCGGCGCAGCGTGGAGTTGTAGTCGTCCAGGGTTTGCAAGACCCCGAAACGCCAACCATCGTCAGCGGATTCCCCGTCAGCGATCAGTTCGGCGCAGCCGGCGGCGTTGCCCGCCGCTGTGTGCCGCACCCCGACATCGGCCGGTGACGTATACGGCGGGGCAGCTTCGGCGTGGTCGATCAACTCGCCGACCATCAACACGTCGCCACGAAAAACCACAGCCGTCTCCTTTCCTTGCCGCCAATTCTCGCAGAACCACCACCAAGGCGCGCCACCGCCGCCGCGCCCTCCGTCTGCGCGCCGTCCCAGAACGGACATGACAAGCCCGCGCCTGTCAGGCTAGTGTCAAGACATCGGCCGCGCCGAGGTGGCCAGTTCAGACCGGTTCGCCGTCACGGCCCGTCCAGCACCTCGGTTGATTGCCTGCCCGGCCGCCGGGCCGGAAAAGCGCAGTCCCGGCCCGGTCCACGGCGCACCGCGCCGCCAGTCTCTGCCGGAGGCCACATGCCGGTTGTGGTTGCGCTGCGGCGCCATGCCCATTGCGCGCCGGGGAGGGAGGCATGGCCCCCGTCCAGGCGACCGCCGTCGGCCGCGCAGCGGGCGCCGAGGTGACCACCGTCCGGGTCGCCGCCGATGGCCGGACGGTGACCCGTGGCGCGTGCATCAACGCCGCTGGCCACTCAGCCGTGCATCCTGCAGCGTGCAACGCGGCGTGCCCAGCGCCCAGCTTGCAGCATGAGACTGGCGTGCCGTCCGTCACCAAGCCCAGCGCTGCGCACCAACCGGCCGGGGGTGGACAGCCCACGTCAGTGGACCGCCC
>JAIROU010000004.1 GCA_031257375.1 Bifidobacteriaceae bacterium | reverse complement strand
GAGGCCAGCGCGCCCAGGCGGGGGGCGATCGAAGTGGCGATCAGGCCGCCGCCGGCGGTCTGGGCGATGGCCGTCGCGCGGACGGCCGCGGCCGGGGGCACGGTCTTGCCCAAGACCTTGGCCAAGGCGTCCAAGGCCGGGGCGGCTGCCTCTAGGTGCGGCTCGGGCCGGCGCAGGGCGTCGACGCCGTCCGCGACGGCGGCGGCGCCGATCAGGGCGCGGGCTTTGAAGCGAATCAGGCTCATACCTAAGTGTCTATCACGTTTCGGGAACAATCTGGCGCCATCGGCTGTTGTTGATCGTGTGACCTTAACCCTCGCCGTTCGGCCGACTTCCGCCCCATCCCGCCCGTTTAGCGCCTTTCTCCCGGTAAGCTCGAATGCTGTGACAGCAGACGAGGCCGTCCACGACCCGCGCCCGACCGAGACCGCCCACCAGCGGGCCACCAGGTTTGAGCGGGACGCCTTGGAATACATCGATCAGTTGTACGCCGCCGCATTGCGCATCACCCGCAACCCGGCCGACGCCGAGGACCTGGTTCAAGAAACGTATGCGAAGGCTTTCGCGTCATTCCACCAATACCGGCCCGGCACCAACTTGAAGGCCTGGCTGCACCGGATTCTGACCAATTCTTATATCAATGAATACCGCAAGAAGCAGCGCTCCCCCCAACAGGCCAACACTGACGAGGTCGAGGACTGGCAGATCATGCAGGCGTCCGAGCATGACGCGGTGGGCCTGCGGTCGGCCGAACTCGAAGTGCTCGACCGCCTGCCGGACTCCCGCGTCAAGAAGGCGCTGTCCGAATTGCGCGAGGATTACCGGATGGCGGTCTATTACGCCGATGTCGAGGGGTATTCTTACAAGGAGATCGCAGACATCATGGACACGCCCATCGGCACGGTCATGTCACGTTTGCATCGCGGCCGGGCGCAGTTGCGCGAGGCTTTGACGGGCCAAGGTTTCGACCCTGGGCACACGCCAGACGGAGGGGAGTGAGGGACATGTCAACTCTGTTCCAGCGTTTCGACTGCGAGGAAGCGCTGCCCCGCCTCTACCAATTCATCGACGCCGAGTTGGCGATCCACGAGCTCGAGGCCATGCGGGACCACCTGGACGGCTGCGACAACTGCGCTTACGAGCACGAGGTCCGCTCAAAGCTGAAGCGGATCATCCGGGAGGCCTGCCTTGAGGTCGCCCCGCCGTCGCTGCGCGACAAGGTGGTCGGCCGACTGGCCCAATTGCGCGCCGCCTCGGCCGAGGCGGCCTGAGAGGCTGTTCGCAAACGCCGCACCGGCTGCGGCGTGTCGGCTGCGGCGTGTCGAGCGCCACCTGGGCGGGGGCGCCCGACGTGCTCCGGCGGCATCGTGCGCCGTCAGATGCGGGCGAGGAGAACGCGAGAGGGGCCGTCGGCGTCATCGGACGCGGGGACCGGGCCCCCGAAACCGGCGCCGGGGCTGGGAATGGTCAGGCGTTCGGCCGTCGGCCGTGGTTGGCGGCGGACTTCTTGCGGGTGCGGCGCTTGCGGGCGCGTTTGGACATGGTCGCTCCTGTGGTCTGGATTTGAGGATTGCCGCCGGACAGTCTATCCCGACTCGGGCCGGGCCGGGTTGATGCGGGTTCCGCGGTCCTCGGCGTGTCTGGCCGGGTCCGGGCGCGGCTGCGGTTAGACTGGCTCGGCCCTGAACTTAGACCGCACCGACCAGCCGAGAAGCCAGTGATCAAATTCGACAACGTGACCAAGGTGTACGCCCGCGGGGCCCGTCCGGCCCTCGACGGCGTCAGCCTCGACATACCGCGCGGGCAGTTCTGCTTCCTCGTCGGCGCCTCCGGCTCCGGCAAATCGACCCTGCTGTCGCTGGTGCTGCGCGAGGAGCACCTGACCTCCGGGCGGGCGTTCGTGCTGGGGCAGGACATCGCCAAGATGCCGCAGCGGCGGATTCCGCGCTTCAGGCGGCAGATCGGGTCGGTCTTCCAGGACTTCAGGCTGCTGGAGCGCAAGACCGTCTTCCAGAACGTGGCCTTCGCCATGCAGGTGATCGGCCGCCCCCGGCACGCCATCATGCGGACGGTGCCGGACGTGCTCGACCTGGTCGGGCTGGCCGGCAAGGAGAAGCGGACGCCCCACGAGCTGTCCGGCGGCGAGCAGCAGCGGGTGGCGATCGCCCGGGCGGTCGTCAACCGGCCCCAAATCCTGCTGGCCGACGAGCCGACCGGCAACCTCGACCCGCGGACCTCCGAGGGGATCATGGGGGTGCTGGAGCGGGTCAACCAGACCGGCACCACGGTCGTCATGGCCACCCATGACGTCGGCTTGGTCGACCAGGCCCGGCGCCGGGTGGTCGAACTGGTCGAGGGCCGGGTGGTGCGCGACGAGGCGTCCGGCTACTACGGGGGGGAGGCCTGATGCGGCTGCGCTTCGTGGTGGCGGAGATCGCCCACGGTTTTCGCCGCAACGCCTCGATGATCAGCGCCGTGATCTTGGTCACGTTTGTGTCGCTGAGCGCGGTGGGCGCCGCCCTGATGCTCCAACTGCAAGTCGACCGGATCAAGGGCGACTGGTACGACAAGGTCGAAGTCTCGATCTACCTGTGCCCCGAGGACGCGGTCGACCAGGGCAATTGCTCGGGCGGGGAGGTCAGCGCGGACCAGCAGGCGGCGATCAAAGAGCGGTTGGCCTCGGCCGAGTTGGCGCCCTACGTCGAGGAGGTACTCGACCAGTCCGGCCAGTCGCTGTTCGAGGAGTACCAGGAGCGGTTCGGCGGGACCTATATGACCAACGAGGTCACGGCCGACATGTTTGGGCCGGTCATCCACGTCAAGTTGACGGACCCGGACAAGTTCGCGGTGGTGACCGATGCCGTCGGGGCCATGCCCGGCGTCCTTCAGGCGGTCGACCAGTCCGACCTGTTCGGCCAGCTATTCGACCTGCTGTCGAAGGTCCGCCTGGCGGCCTTGGCGGTGGCGGCGGTGCTGGGCCTGGCGGCTATCTTGCTGATCGCCACGACCATCCGGCTGTCTGCCCTGTCGCGCCAGCGCGAGACCGGCATAATGCGCCTGGTCGGCGCCTCCAACCTGTTCATCCAACTGCCGTTCATGTTGGAGGGCGCGGTGGCGGCGCTGCTCGGCTCGGTCCTGGCGGTCGGGGCGTTGTGGGGGATAGCCGAGTTCTGGCTGGCCGACTGGGTGGAGGCCAACTTCGCCGTCATGATGGGCTCCGTCAATCCGGCCGACGCGATCATGGTGGCCCCGTGGCTGGTCGTCGCGGCGGTCGTGCTGGCCGGGGTGAGTTCGGCATTGACGTTGCGGCGGTTCACTCGGGTTTGATCGGGGAGCGGCCGTTATGGTGGAATGTGGTCTCGTTTTGGTTCGCCGGGCGTCGGCGGGCGGCAGGTTCCTGGGTCAAGGCCGGTTGAGGGGAGGATTGGCGGTTTGAGGTTTCAAAGGCGGCGGTCTGGCGGCGCGCGTTTGGGCGCGCCGCCCTGGTCGCGCGACCGCGCGCGGGCCCGGGTGCGGGCCCGGGCGCGGGCCTGGCTGGCCGGCGCGGCATCGGCGGCGTTGGCGTTCGGGCTGGTGGTGGTCCTGCCGGCGGCCCCGGTGCTGGCCGCCAAGGACCGCGACCAGATAGAGCAGGAGCGGGCGGCCAACCAGAAAGAGTTGGAGCAACTGGCGCTTGAGCTGGAGGGAACCTCCAAGGAGCTCCAAGAGGCGTACCTGGGGCTGGAGGCGGCCAACCTCGAGCTGCCGCTGGCCGAGGCCGCCTTGGCGGCGGCCCAGGCCGATTTCGCGGCCGCCCGCCTGGATTACGAGGAGACGGTGGCGGCGCTCGAGCAGGCCGAGGCCCAGCGCGACGAGGTCACCGCCCAACTGGCCGACGACGTGGCGCTGATCGAGCGCTCGCGCCAGTCGCTCGGCGTGCTCGCCCGCGACGCCATCATGGGCAACGCCGCCGCCACGTCCGATCTGATGGTCCTGCTCGGGGCCGCCTCGATCGACGACGCCGCCGACGACCTGATCGTGGCCGGGGTGGCGGCCCGCAGCCGGGAAGCCGTCATCGCCAAGTCCCAGCAGTCGGCCGCCGCCAACCGCAACCGGCAAGCCCGCCTCGAGACCGTCACGGCCGAGATCGCGGACCTGAAGGTCAAGGCCGAGGACGCGCTGGCCAGAGCCGAGGCGGCGCGGACGGCGGCCGAGGAGGCCAAGACGGCCTTGGAGGCGCTGAAGGCGTCCCTGGAGCGGTTGGCGGCCGAACTGGAGGCGCAGCAGGCGGCGGCCGAGGCCAAACAGGCCGAGTTGGAGGCCGAGAACAAGGCCCTC
>JAIROU010000481.1 GCA_031257375.1 Bifidobacteriaceae bacterium | reverse complement strand
CGTCCGCAGTGGTCCGAAGGGCCAACTCGAAGGCGCCCGGCGGGCCGCCGTACGGACCGGCCGCGATGGCGGCGGGATCGCCCAGCAGCGCCGCCAGGTCGGGGGGCAGGCAATCTCTCCATTCCTGGTTCAACTGCACGAGCTCGGGGGCGTCGAACATGTCCAGCCCGGTGGCCAGCCTCATCTTGGAGATCAACTCCGCGAACTGCGTCAACGGCGACGCCGCCGCCCGCTCGGCCGCCGGATCCGGGAACTGCGCCCAGGCCGTCCCCAAGCACCCGCCCATCTCGTCTGGCGGCGCATCGGTTTCCCCGCGCCAATACATCGCCTGGTCCGGGCCGTAAAGCGAGTCGTCATAGGACATCTGCCCCGCCAAGCTGAGCGAATCGTAGTAATCGGCGTTCGGACTGGCCTGCGCGTAGTCGGCGCCCTGCCCCGGGGCCGGCGGCGCAGCCTGAACGCCGTAACCGACTTTGGCGACCGCGGCACGGTCATCGGCCAGGCGGGGGATCGCCAGGTAGTGCTGGGGTCGGGTGTACGGCTGCCCGCCGCCCGATGCCTGATTCGATGCCTGATTCGATTCCTGGTTCGATTGCGGGAAGTAGGTGAAGCCCCGCTCAGCCATGCATTGCGCGACGAAGGCTTCTTGGTTGTCGAACCACTCCTGCCCCAAGCCCTCCGCCTCCGCCGTTAGGGCTTCGCTCAGCCGCGCGACGGCATCGAAGTAAGGCGACAGCGGCAACCCCGCGGGCGCGTCGGTCCACCGCCGCGCCTGCGGCAGGTCCGCGGCGGTCGAGGCAGAATCCGATTGATCCGGTCCGGCCGTCGTCCCGGCCGGGTCGCTGGCTGCCCCGGCACCGGGCGACTTGGCGGTGCACCCGCCCACGGCGGCCACCAGGCAGCACGCGGCCAGAACGCTCGCGGCGCCGCGCCGAGCGCCGCTGGACGGCCGGGACCGCTGCGTCGGCGTCATCGTCGAATTCCCCGCCGGCGCTCTTGGCCTTCGATGCCTGGTTCGGACGAACCGGTTGCCCGTGACATTGGGTGCGGCGGGAGGGGCCTTGTCAATAGGCCCACGCGATTAGGTCTTGATCGTTCCAGAACTGCTGCCGGACGGGTCAAATCGGCCACGGCTATCCGCCGCCCGGGAACTCGGCCAGGGCCGTCATTTCCGCCAACTCCGAGGCGTGGCGGTCCACGAACTGCTGCTCCAGGCGGCGCTGGATGGCTATCAGCTGATCGATGTAGTCAGTTTCCACCCGACAGTCGAAGTCGGCCAGCGCGATGGCGCGTTCTGGCCCGGAGGCGGTCAACGACGCCTGGTCCAGCGGCAGCGAGGCGGCGTGGGCGTCGGCCGGGGCCACTTCGCCGTCAGCGCCGGTCCGGATGGCCAGACGCATCGCGTCGGTCGGCCCCGACGACCCGCCGCCGGCCTCGGCCGCGGCCGCGGCCCCGTCCGGGTCCAGGTCGAGGCCCTTGGCGGCCATGCAATCGCCCCACAGTTGATTCAACTCCCAGAACTCCGGATCGAGCGTCAGATCGGATCGGACCACCAGCGCCATGGCAGAGATCAGTTCCGCATGCCGACCGAACACCGACCGCTCCCACGCCGGCAGGTCCGGCTCGGGATACTCGTCCCAAGCCCGGAGCACGCACCCGGCGCCATCTTCGACGGGATCTCCCAGCCGGTCCGGATCAACGCCGGTCAGAGCCATCTCATAGGCGCGGGATTCGGCTTCGCTCAGACTGGCGACGTATTCCTGGTTCGGATCGTCGGCCAGCGTGTCAGGCTGCCGCGTGTCGGGCATGGAACCATAGCCCTGCTCCTCGACCACGCCGCGGTCCACCGCCAGAAGCGGCGCCGGCAAGACCTCGCGGTAGCGCATGTACTCCCTCGAAGGCCCGCCGCCCGAGCCCTCCGAAAAGGCGGTCGGATAGTAGGTGAACCCCTGCGATTTCATGCACCGCGCGATGAAGTCCTGCTGGGCGTTCCACGTCTCGACCCTTGTGGCGTCATCGGCTGCATCGGCCAAGGCGGCGTCCGCCTGCCGCAACGTCTCCCAATACGGCGCCAGCGGCATGTCGGCCGGGGCGACGGTGGCCCACTGGGCGGTGGCCGCCCCGGCCACGGGCGGCGAGGCCTCACCGGCCGTCGCCGCCGTCGACCCCGGCGCGGTCGGCCCGCCGCCGCCGTCCGTGCAGGCCGCGAGGCCCAGGCCGAGCGCCGCCACCGCGCCCAGTGCGGGCCACAGTCTTGGTGTCGCCATCCGTTCGGCTCCGTTCGAATTCGCGCTGGCGGGGATGCGCGGCTCACGCGGCCGGGCGCCCGCGCCCGATTCTACTGGCCCTCCCAACGCCACCGGTCGGCTCTTGGGCGCACCCGCGGCGCCCGCCGACGGCATCGGGCAACTTCTGTTGGCGCGCCCGGGCGTGGCCTGGCCGATAGGCCGGCGCCCCCGGCCGAAGGTGTGTCCCCGGGTATCAGACCAAAGGTCCGTCCCCGGGTTTAGGGACCGGGTTTGGTCACGGTGCCGCCGGGTCGGCTCAGGGATCGAGGGGGGAAGCTGGGGCTGGCCGGGCGCGCGGGCGGCGGGCGCGGGATCACTCCGGCGCAAACGTGCGGACGTCGTAGGCTGCGCACTGCGCGTCCACTGTCAGGAACACCAGATCATCCGCCATCGCCTGGGCGATGAGCATGCGGTCGAACGGGTCGCGGTGCTTGAGCGGCAGGGCGTCGAGGGCGCGGGCGTGGCGGTGTGTGAAGGGGAGCTCGTCAAACCCGAGGGCCGCGAGGTCGCCGGCGATCTGGCCGTCGACGTCGAGCTTGCCGACCGCCCGTTTGACGGCGATCTCGGCCGCGCTGATGGCCGAGACGTACTTGATGTTGGCCGGATCCGCGACGGCCTCGCGGAAGCGGGCGGGAAGGCGGGGGCTGTCGAGGCGGACCCACAGGTAAACGTGGGTGTCGAGGAGTAGTCTCACGCGCCGTACCAGTCGCGCTCGTCTTGGTCGGTCCAGGCGTCGAAGTCCTCGGCGATCCGGACGCGGCCGCGCAGGTCTCCGAACACGACCGGTCGGCTTGGGGCTTGGATCGGCCCAAACTGCGCCACTGGCCGCCCGTTGCGGGCGATCACGATGGTCTCGCCCGCCTCGGCGCGGGCCAGCAGCCTGCTGAACGAGGACTTCGCCTGGTAGACGTTCACAGTGGTCACGCCGCGATGGTAGCTAACCTGGCCAGGCCTGGTCAACCTCGCGGCATCTGCAGGAGAGGCATCGGCGCGAGCATTTCGACTGGCAAGCACAGCGGATGGCGCGCCAGTTCGATCCTCCCGTGCCACCACTCCCCGAGTCTAAGGTCTGTCTCCAAGTTGGAGACAAAAGGTCCCCGGGTTCAGACCTGTGCTTGTCCGAGCCAGGTGCCCCCAGGCCGCGAGACGGCCGCAGGTTTCGCCCGGGCCGCCGGGTCGGGTCAGGGGTCGAGGTCCCCGGACCGGTAGCGTTCGTAGAAGTCGAGCAGGCCGTCGAAGGCAGCCTGGTTCTCCTCCACGTAGCGCTGCTCGAGCTCAAGCTGGACGGCCTTGTGGGTATCGAAGTAGTCCAGCGGCTCGCGGCACTCGAAGTCCGCCACCGCGATGGCGATCTCGGCCGACGAGGCGACCAGGGACCGCTCCGAGTCCGGGGTCTGCGCCATTTCCAGTCCCCTGTACCAGAACTCGCCCACCTGCCCGTCCGGGTGGGTGGCCTTCGCCAGGTCGGCCCCGGCGTTCAGAGTGATGTTGTCGGTGGTGTACTGCCAGCCCTCGACCAACACGCCGTAACCGGCCTTGGCCATGCAGTCATACCAGTCCAAGGACAGGTCCCGCACCCGCTGATCTTGGAACACGTCCTCCAACACCAGCCTGTTCATGCCCAAGATCAAAGGCCCAAACTCGATCCAGAATTGGCGGCGGACGGATATCTCCCCGGAATCGGCCTCCGGGTGCGCCTCGATCGCCAGCGCGCCGCAGCCCGCCGGGATAGCCAGGTCGGGTTGCTCGAGGTAGTCCTGCCCGCCCAGCGCCAAGTCGTAGGCCGCGGCCGCTTCCGCCGAGAGCGACGCCCGGTACTCCTCGTTGGCCCGATCGGATTCCGATCCCTCGACCAACTGAGCCCCGCCCGCCGGACCCCACAGGCCGTAGCCCTCGGCCCGGACCCGCTCGATCCCCTCCGGCATGCGGCCGACCGGTATGACGTCCTCCTCCCCGGCGACGAACCAAGTCTCTTGGCTGGTGTCGTCCGGCTCCCAGTCTTCCCCCCCGAAGTAGTCGAACCCGCGGTCCCGCATGCACTCGGCGATGAACTCCGACTGTGCCGCCACCCGCTCCCGGATCTCGGCCTCCTGCGCCTCGGTGTAGTCGGGTAGCTTCGCGATGGCCGTGATCGCGGGAAGATACGGGGAGAACGGCGAATCCTCCAGCACTTCAAGGGTCTCAGTCCCCGAAGAACTCGGCCCGCTGGACGGTTCGACCCTGGTGGGGGCGGCGGAGGTCGCGGCACCATCCCCGGCGGGCGGGGAGCAGCCCGCCAGCACCTCGCAGCACAACCAGGCCGCCGCCCAGGCCTTGTCGAACCGTGGCCAGCCGAACCTCTCGGCGTATTCGCGCGAACCGAGTCTTCGCCTCGGCCGGGCCGACGGTTCACTCGCGCGTGCGCTCATCAGTCCCAGCGGCGCGCGCCGCGCCAAGGCGGGTGTTCGAGTTTGGGCATGGGACCAGGCGTTGCGCGGCGGCCAGTCGCCCGAAACAGTCGGTAGCCGCGCGTCATGATTGATCCCCTTCCCGCCGCACTACGCGTTAACAGAGTCCCGGTTGCAATAGAGATGGTGCGACATGCCTGTGCTCGCCGAGACGCCGCTCGATCCGTTGTGCGTCTGTGGGCCGTAGACGCCGTCCCGTTGCGAAACGGTCAGTCCGACTTGCGTCTGGATGTGCTTGATCGCGGCAGCGGTGTTAGGACCCCACGTCCCATCCACCTGCAATGACCGCCCATAGCACAGATTCGCCGACCGCTGCAGCTGCCGCACGCCCTCGTTCTGTGCGGCGGTGTTGGGTCCGATCAGGCAGGTTCTGCTCCACGAAGACCCGACCTTGTAGACCGGGACCGTATAGTTCGTAGCGACGAGGTTGCCGCCTGCGGTGTAGGTGATGATTTGGTGGGCGCCGTTGCACTGCGGGGTGGCGGCCGCCTCGGCAGTCGGCGCGTTGGGGCCGAGCGCCCCGCCGGTGAGGATGATGGCGCTGAGGGCCAGCGCCGCGATGAGCATGGTTGAGAGCTTCTTGATGCGTGTCATAGTGGCACGAGCCTTTCGAGTGGGCTGGGGCCTTGGCGGGCTGACAAACTTGCAAGGGCGGCCCGCGTCAAGCCCGGCCGGTTCGGGGAACCGGTTGCCGCTGACATTAGGCGGGAGGGGGGGGGCGCATGTCAATAGTCTCACTTCACAGATCCGTGATTGTTATCAAATCGTTATTTTTCGGCTGTACTGCGTCGGCCGACCCTTGGGCGGGCCGGCGGGCGCCCGGAGGGTCGAGCCTGGAATCGTCTTGCCCCGGCATCTGCCGAAGGCTCCGCGCGCGCCGCCACCCCAAGCCGAGGGCATGTCCCCGACTTTGAGACGAAAGGTCCGTCCCCGGGGTTTACTGGTGCCGGGCGGCCGTCGCCGTGGTCTTGTGGCGCTGGCGGCGTTGGCCGCAGCCGTTCGTCGGAGCATGGATTTGAAAGAGGGCGACAAGCTCGTGTTCGTGGAGCAGGACGGAAGGTCTTATGTGGAAAACGCCGCCCTGGTGGCGGTGACCCGCGTCCAGGAGGCGTTCGCAGGCCAGGCCGAGCGCCTCGGCTTGCGCGACGAGCAAGACGTCGTGGACTTGGTCAAGCAGGTTCGTCGCGAGCGCCGGGAGCAGCGCAGTGCGGGTAATGGTTGACACGAACGTCCTGTTCTCAATGATCTTGTTTCCGACCGACCATTCCAACCGTCTGAAAAGAGCGCTGGCGGCGCATCAGATTGTGCTGTGCAGCTACGTCGTGGAGGAAACCAAACAGGTCGTGGAGCGGAAGGTCCCAGACCGGGCGAGGGATATCGACAAGTTCTTCGCCTCGCTGCCGTTCACGCTGGCAGGCACGCCGACTGGCCTCGATCCCTCGGCCTATCCGGCCATCCGTGGCTTGGACGACCTTCCGGTGCTCGCGGCCGCCATGGCCGAGCAGGTTGACGCGCTGGTCACAGGCGACAAAGACTTCGCCGCCGTTGATGTCGACCAGCCGACAATTCTCACACCCCGCCAGCTCGTCGAGCAGTGGGCGGCCGGTGGCCGTCCCCCCGCCTGGGCCCGGGGCGCGGGAGCGGCGTGATGGGCTTCAGGCGTTCGCCGGTCGCGCGTGAGGTGGAGGCCGATGCCGTGCCCTCCCCACCCGTGAGAGCCACCGCCAGACGCCCTTGACGGCATCGTCCCAATCCTGTCGGCTGCGGCCGAGACCCCGGCCGCGGCCGGCGCGGCGCGAGGTCGAGATGACCGCGGCGCGGCGCTTCGTTGTTCACGTGGGAGCACCGGAGCGGTGATTCAAGCCGTTGAAACGGTCTGCGCTTCCCACGTTCGCCGGCAGCGCGGCGAACACGCGCCGCCGCCCGCCAACCCCAAACCGAAGAGGCGAGCGCTGTTAGGGCCTTCCCGATCCGTACTATGGCGGCGCGAAGGCCGCCGACCCCGGCCGAAGGTGTGTCCCCAGGTATCGAACCAAAGGTCCGTCCCCGGGTTTAGGCACGATGCCGTCAACTTTCGCGTTAGGTCCGCCCCCGGGTTCAGGGTCCGGGGCTTGCGGACGCGGGTCAATGGTCGGCGGTGAACGCCTCCAGCGCTGCGAGCATCTTGTCGAACTCCCGTTGGTGGTCTGCGACGTAACGCGCCTCGGCGTCCGCCTGGATGCTGGCGTATCGGTTGACGTAATCGGTCTGTTGGCGGCACTTGAAATCAGCCACCGCGATGTCGATCTCCAGCTGCGAGCCGACCAGCGAACGGTATTCAGCCGGAATCGTGACAGCGTCGACGGAGTCGCCGGGGTCGGGCCAATCCTGGTACTGCGACCCGTCGGGGGCGGTCATCATGGCGACGCTGACGGCCCCGGTCGGGTCGTCCACGCCGCTCGCGTCCCATCCGACCGCGTTGGCCTCCAAGCATTTCCCATAGTCGCTGGCCAACTGCGCCATCCGAGGGTCGCCCGGCAACGCATACGGGCCGAATTCCTCGTGGTAGACCCCATCGTTATCGGTCCAAAACTCGACCTTGAACGCCTCGGCGGCCTGTGCCAAAGGGTCTAGAAGAGACTCCACGTAGGCCGCTTCGGAAGGCTCCGGGGTTGATGGATACGCGGCCTGGGCCTGGCTTGCGCAACTCATGTCCACGGCATTCTGGTCGGAGTAAGAATCCCGGTCGTAATAGCCGTACAGGGCCAAGTCGTACTCTCTTAGCGCGGAGGGAGTCAGCCCGGCCCGATACTCTTCGTTCTTGGACTGTTCCGCGCTGGCGGCCAATTCTCCCGCGCCCGTCTCGTCTGGGCTGGACACACCATAGCCGACCCGCTCGGCCTCTGCCAGCGTCTCCGGCAGCCGCACAATCGACAACTGCCGGTAGCCGCGCCGTTCCGAGGCGGCATCCGGAGCAGGTTCGGCCAACTCCGGGTGGTATGTGAACCCGCGCTCCTTCATGCACGCGGCCTTGAACTCCTCCATCGACGCCTCGCGGTCACTGGAGTCAGCGACCCCGGACGAGTCCAAGGCTTCCCATGCGGCCGCGGCGGCTTCTGCGTACGGCGTCAACGGCAGGTCGATGGGCGAGGGAGTCGTCCAATCGACATAGGGCATCATCGTGCCCGCGACCGATTGCGCGCCGACCGGTGGCGCCGCCGAAGGGGACGCCGGCGCGTCTGACCGGCCGCCGCCCACGCAGCCTCCCGCCGCTGCGGCTAGAGCCGCCACGCACCCGGTGGCAAGCAACGCGCCAAGCGGCTTCCGCAGTAGGTGCAAAGGCAGGGCACGCATGCTCTAGACGTACGGGTTCACCTGGTAATTGCCTACGCGCAAAGGGCCGTAAACCGTGAAAACAGTGCTGTAATTGGCGACGGTTGTCGGCCAATAGGTGACGTTCTTTGTCAACGGGCCGAGCAGTCCGTCCTCATCAAGCCCGTTCCAATCCTGGACTTTCAGCACTGCGCCCTTCGTCAGGCCGTCATACAGTCGGTTGGTGGCGTTGATCTGGTTGAACGGCTTTTGCCGACGGTATTCGTAATGACCGTAGCGCAGCGCGTTGTTGGTCGTTGGGATAGCGTCGGAATAGTGATTCAAGCCGTTGAAGCAATATGTGCTTCCCGCCTTCGTCGGCAGGTTGTACGTGAAGGTCGCATAATAATTGCCAATCCTCGCGACCGTGGTCTTAGGGGTGCTGTTGATGCACGCCGACATCGAAGCCGCGCTGGCCGGAGGGGCCGCAGAACTGTATGCCTCACCGGTGAGGATGATGGCGCTGAGGGCCAGCGCCGAGATGAGCATGGTTGAGAGCTTCTTGATGCGTGTCATGGCGGCACGATCCCTTCGATTGGGCTGGGGCCTTGGCTGGCGATCAGATTTGAACGGGCGCCCGCGTCAGGCCGACCGGTTCGGGGAACCGGTTGCCGCTGACATTAGGCGGGAGGGGGGGGGCGCATGTCAACAGTCTCACTTCACAGATCCACAATTGTTATCAAATCGTTACCTCGGGGCTGTTCCGCGCTGACCGGGCCTTGAGGCGGGCCAGCGGCCGCCCGGAGGGCCTGCTTGGAATCGTCTTGTCTCGGCGCAGCCGCCCGCCGGAGGTGTTCTCCTCGGACGAGATCGGCAGATCGACTGGCCCGGCTGACACCGACCTCGACGGCGCCGCAGGGCACGGGTCCTGGCTGGGGTACGGGCCGTGGGAGGCGGACGGGAAGACCATCACCACCGAGTTGTGGCGGATCGAAGGGGAAGTCACCGCGGAATCCTGCTCGGCAGACAACCCCGCGGCGAACACCTGTGGCGGCTCCCAGAAGGTGTCCGGGTCGCGTTTCAAGGCCGAGGGCGGGGAGGCGTTCAGTCCGACACAATGATCGGTGGTGGCCGCGCCGAAGAGAAGCAAGAGTAGCTGCGTTTTCTCAGCTTGTTTGCGTGGTCCAACCTACTACCGAAGTCGGGCAGGCGGCGGCGGTGTTCCGGGGCGCGCGCGTGTGCTTCACCGGGGACGCGGCCGACTTGGAGGGGCGGCCGATGAGCCGGCCCGAGATCGAGGAGCGCGCGCGGCGGGCCGGCTTGGTGCCGGTCGCCTCGGTGACCAAGACGCGGTGCGACCTGCTCGTCGCCGCAGAGCTTGGCACGCAGTCCGGCAAGGCCCGCAAGGCCGCCGAGTACGGCAAGCCGGTCATCAGCGTCGCCGAGTTCCTCACCGCCGAACCAGGCGACCCGCCGCCCCAGCCGCGCCGGGACCGGGCGCGCAAGCGGTCGGCCCCGGGCCGCCAGACGGCGGCCGCGAGAGCCGACGAGGCCGCGGCGGCCCTCCGGCTCCAGCGCGACGGCCTCACCCAAGCCGAGATCGCCGCCCGCCTGGGCCGCTCCCAGGACTCGGTGAAAGGCCTGTTGTCAGACGGACGGTTCTACGCCGCCCCCGGCGACCACCCGGAACGCGAGGCCCAGGCGCGCGATGCCGCCCGGCTGCTCGCCGCAACTGGCGGCACCCGGCAAGCGATCGTGGCACGGCTCGGCCTCGGGAAAAAGGCAGCCGAGACGGAAGTTTCGCCGGTGAGATGCGCTGTTTAGGCTTGTGACCTGGGGGAACGGGGCTACGGTGTGCGGGTTTGCTGTCAACCCCGGTTGTTCTTGTAGGCGATTTTTGGGGGTATTTTCGCGCCGATGAGTTTGAACGCCTCGGCTTGGTCGGGGGTGGCCCGGGACACCTCGGTGAACGCGACCGCGCCCGCGTGGGTGTTCACGGTGACGGGGTTGCGGGTCATGAGCGCGAGGTGTGCGAGCAGCCCGGCGAAGGGCCGCAGTGGGATGCCGTCCTCGCGGGCGCGCCTGGAGGCTTTCTGGTCGGCGTGGTCGGATCGTTTGGCGGGCTTCGACGGGGTGGTGGGGGCGGGTTCGGCCTCGTCCTCGAAGGTCAGCGGCGCCCACGCGCGGCGCAGGTGCCAGGCGACGACGGCGGCGAGGAGGCACACCAGCAGGTGCGCCTCGACCCTCCCGTCGACCCAGTGCCTGACGGGCCGGACCTGCATGTCCACGGATTTGAGCATCTTGAAGTCGGCCTCGACGCGGGACAGGCGCTTGTAGACGCGGACCACGTCGGCGGGGGCCATCTCGTCCTCGGTGAGGGACGTGCGGATCGCGTACACCCCGTCTATGGCTTCGGCTTTCGCGATCGCGTCTGGGTCGCGGGCGACGGCGATCTGCCCGTCGGCGACCTCGACGGTCAGGAACTTGCCGACCTTGCGCTTGTTGACGGCCCTGCCGACGGCGCGCTCGAGCTGGGAGGCGGTCTTCGGCTTCCGGTCGCGGCCTTTGAGGGGGATCTTCGCGATGTCGGCGGTGGTCGCGTCGATGAGGTCCTGGCGGCGGGCTTTGGCCGCGGCCTGGCTGAACGGGTTCCGGCAGGCGATCAGCACCTCGCCGGGGTACTTCTCGGAGGTGAAGCGGAACAGGTCCGACTGGTCGAACAAGGTGAGCTGCAACGGCCCGCCGTCGCCGGCCAGCGCGGCGATCTGGGGGCGGTCCAACGCGCCGACCCACCCCAGGCCGTCCCTTTCCCTGAGGTCGTCGATGCGGGTGCCGGTGACCATGCCCCGGTCCCCGACCATGATCGCGACATCCATCTTGAACTGGTCCTTCACCGCGGTGATCGCGTCTTTGAACGCGGCCGGGTCGGCGGTGTTCCCGGGGAAGACCCGCACCGCGACGGGGATCCCGCCGGGCGCGGCGACCAGCGCGAACTCGATCTGCCTCTTGCCCTTCTTCTTGTCCCTGGAGTGCCCGCGCTTGGCCAGCTGGCAGCGGTCGCCCTCGACCCAGGTGGAGGTCAGGTCGTAGAACACCAGCCCCGCCGGGTTCGCCCCGGGGTCTTTCAGGAACTTCCCCGCCAGCGCCGCCTCCACCTGGTCTTTGCGCTCCAGGAGCCAGTCCATCGCCCGGCACACCTCGTCCTTCCCGGCCCCGGCGAGCCCGAGGTCTTCCCCGAGGGTGGTGTCCGCCCACCAGGAGGCCTGCGCGATCTTCGAGCCCGGGTGGCACACCCCGGCGGCCACCAGGCCCATGACGATGTCCCGCTCCCGGCTCTCCGGCCCGACCATGGCGGGCAGGCCCAGCTTGCGGGACATCTCCCACGCCGCCGCGACCGCCCCGTGGGACAGGCCCGCCCCGAGCTCCACGCCGGCGACGGCGGCGGGGTCCTGGGGGCGGGCGCCGCGGTTGAAGACCGCCTCGAGCGCGTCGACCTGGTCGGCGGGCAGGTGGGTGAGCGGCGCGATGGTGTGGCGGCGGACCTTCCCGTCCTGCTTCCACGCCTGGCGCAGCAGCACCGACTGGTGGTCGTGCCAGGCGCCGTCCTTGGTCTGGTATCGGGAATTCACTCTTTCAACCTTCCAAGGGCCGTGCGGCTCGTCCATCTTTCCATTCTAGCACGCCACATGCCATTTGCCAAGCCCGGCTGTCCAAATCCATCTGTCAACCTCTCCGGGCCGGTTCGCCAGTGCTCTGCCTGGTCGGGCCGCACAAAACGCCATCCCTAGTGCGAAACTTCCGTCGTGAAAACCTGGACGGTGGACAAGACCGGTGCCCGCGTGCTCGGGCCGCCGAAAAGCCACGAGCGGCGCACCGTCCCTTTGACCGCGTTCCTCGCCCAACAGCTCGCCGCCCTCACCGAAGGCGCCGGGCCAGGGGACTTCATCTTCCAAGCCAAACGC
>JAIROU010000470.1 GCA_031257375.1 Bifidobacteriaceae bacterium | reverse complement strand
GACCGGCCAGCGCAACATCATGCTGGGGGGCTTGGCCCTGGGCCTGACCAGGGCCGAGGTCCGCCAGCGGTTCGACGCCATAGTCGACTTCGCCGGTTTGAGGGAGTTCATCCACCTGCCAATGAACGCCTATTCCTCTGGCATGGCCTCGCGCCTGCGCTTCGCCATCTCGACTTCCAAGGTGCCGGACATCTTGATGATCGACGAGGCCCTGTCAACTGGCGACGCCGAGTTCCAGCGCCGCTCGCGGGACAAGATTCTGGAGGTCCAAGACCAGGCCGGGACCGTTTTCCTGGTGTCGCATTCGGCCAAGGCCGTCGAAACGATGTGCGAGCGCGCGCTCTGGTTGGAGAAAGGGGAACTGATGATGGACGGACCGGTCGGCGAGGTGCTGGCGGCTTACCGGGAGGGGCTGGCGCCGCCGGCGCCGGGGGCCGGGCAGGGGGGAAACCCATGACTGACCTGGTGGTGGTCGGGGCCGGGCCTTTCGGCTTGACTGTGGCCCGCGTGCTGGCCGAGCGCGGGCGGAACGTGACCGTGGTCGAGCGCCGCGACCACATCGGCGGCAACGCCCACTCCTCGCCCGACCCGGCCACCGGGATCGAGGTCCACAACTACGGCGCGCACCTGTTCCACACCTCCAACCAGCGGGTCTGGGAGTTCCTCAGCCGTTTCACGGCCTGGACCGGCTACACCCACCGGGTCTTCACGCGCCACCGCGGCGAGGTCTACCCGCTGCCGATCAACCTCGCCACCATCAACCAGTTCTTCCGCTCGGCGCTGAGCCCGGACGAGGCCCGGGCGCTCATAGCCGAGCAGGCTGGGACCGGCCAGGCGGGCGGAAGCGGGACGGCGGCATCGGGCAACTCCTTGCGCGACAAGGGCGTCTCGCTGATCGGGCGCCCGCTCTACGAGGCCTTCATCGAGTCCTACACCGCCAAACAGTGGCAGACCCCGGCCGACCAGCTGCCGGCCTCGGTCATCACCCGGCTGCCGGTGCGCTACAACTACGACTCGCGCTACTTCTCCGACCCGCACCAGGGCCTGCCGGTGGACGGTTACGCGGCGCTGTGGGCGCGGCTGGCCGACCACCCGCGCATCGACGTGGTCTTGGGCCGGGACTTCCTGGCGCCCGCCGATGCCGCCGGCCCCAGTCGGGCGGCCTGCGCCGGCCGGGCGCCGGTCGTCTTCACCGGCCCGATCGACCAGTACTTCGGCCACAGCGCCGGGCGGTTGGGCTGGCGGACGATCGATTTCGAGTGGTCGCACCCGCCGACCGGCGATTTCCAGGGCTGCCCGGTGATGAACTACGCCGACCTGGACGCGCCCTGGACGCGCGTGATCGAGTTCCGCCACTTCCACCCCGAGCGCGACTACCCGGCCGACCGGACGGTGATCGCCCACGAGTACTCGCGTCCGGCCGGGGCCGATGACGAGCCCTACTACCCCATCAACAGGCCGGCGGACCGCGAACGGTTGGAGCGTTACCGCCAGTTGGCCGCCGCCGAGCCGGGGGTCTGGTTCGGCGGGCGGCTGGGGCGCTACCAATACCTCGACATGGACATGGCCGTGGCGGCCGGGCTGGCCCTGGCCGAGAAACTATGACCCGGCGCGGCCGGTTCAAGTGTTCCGACCAGCGCCGGTAGGCTTGGAGCGGGTTACCCGCGGAAAGGAAATGCGCATGATCCGGTTAACGGTGGAAGGTTCCAGCTGGCCCGAGGTCTACGAGGGCGCCGGAGCTCAAGAGGTGGGCGAGCAGATCATCCAGCGGCACGGCCGCCCACCTGGCGCGGTCCCCTGGGAGGACCAGATGGACGACGGCTGGGTGTTCCCCCGCTTCGTCATCACCGAGGAACTTCAGGAATGGGCGGCCCTGGCCGCCGGCGTGCCGCCGGCCCAGATCCGCATCGAAGACATTTGACCGCCGCCTTCACGGCGCCTCCGGACTCCCCCACAAAATCGCCACAGAATTCGAAGCGGTGAGTGGGAATACCTATGCCCTGCGGAGTGTTGATAATGACGCCAGCCCGGTGGCGGGCTAACCTGGCTGGCACGGTCGGTCCCGCCGGGGCGGGCGGGACCGACCACCTTCCCAACCCCCCGGCCGTTTTGGGCGCGTTAGGCGCCCGCTAGGGCGCGCCCCGCCGATGCCGCGCCATGACTCCCAGCCCCGTCCTGACCGCTGACTTCCTCAGCCGCGACGTGCTGGCGGTGGCCCCCGCGCTGATCGGCCAATGGCTGTGCCGACGGTTGGAGACCGGGCAGATCCGGCGGCTGCGCGTGACGGAGGTCGAGGCCTATCGGGGCGAAGACGACTCCGCCTGCCACGCCCGCGCCGGGCGCACCCGGCGGACGGCCGTCATGTACGGCCCCGGCGGCCGCGCCTACGTCTACCTCTGCTACGGCGTCCACCATCTGCTGAACGTGGTCACCGGCGCCGAGGGCCAGCCGCAGGCGGCCCTGATCCGCGGGCTGGAGGGAATTGCCGGACCCGGGCGGCTGACCAAGGCGCTCGGCATCGGCCTGGGCTTGAACGGCCTGGCGCTGGAACCGGCCTCCGGGCTGTGGCTGGAGGCGGGCGGGCCGCCGGGGCCGGTGGTGGCGTCCGGACCGCGGATCGGGATCGGCTACGCCTCGCCCGAGGACCAGGCGCGGGCTTGGCGGTGGTGGGCGCGGTGAGCGACCGCGGTGGTTCCGTAGTATTCATGGCGTGCATCTGACGCGCCGCCCGGCCCCGGTCCGCCAACGTTCGCCGCGCTCGGTCAGGATCGCGCTGGCCGTCATCATGGGCTCGCTGGTGGCGGCGACCGTCGCCGGGCTGGTCTGGATCTGGCCCGGCCGCGACGCCTTGCCGGCGCCGATCGCCTACCTCGACCCGAGCGCCGAATGGGTCTACGGCACGGTCGCCGAAGTGGACCTGGACGCCCCGCCGATGATCGAGGGCGGCGAGCCGGCGGCGGTCCTGGTCGAGATTTCCGGCCACGACCAGCCTCAGCCGATCCATCTCAGCCCCGAGGTCCCGGCCGAGGACTTCGATCCCGGGGACCGGGTCAAGCTGATGCGCCTGCCGGCGGCGGCCGAGACCGGCTCGCCCTACATCTTCGCCGACTTCGTCCGCAGCGGGCCGCTGATCTGGCTGGCGGCGCTGTTCGCCGTGGTCGTCTTCGCGGTGGCGCGCTGGAAGGGGCTGGCCGCCATCGCCGGGCTGGTCCTGTCCCTGCTGGTGGTCTGGCAGTTGCTGCTGCCAGCTCTGCTGGTCGGCAAGAATCCGCTGGCCGCCGGGCTGGTCACGGCCAGCGCCATCATGTTCATAGTCGTCTACCTGGCCCACGGCGTCTCGGTCAAGACCACGACCGCGCTGCTGGGCACGTTCGCCGGGGTGGCGGTGGTGGCGGGGCTGGCCTGGTGGGCCATCCCGGCAACTTACTTGACGCCCCGCACGCATGAGGGCATGAGCCAGATGGCGTACATCGCCCCGGCGGTCGACCTGCGCGGAGTCCTGCTCTGCGGCATGGTTCTGGCCGGGGTCGGGGTGCTCAACGACGTCACCATCACCCAGGCGTCGGCGGTCTGGGAACTGCGCGCGGCCGAGCCAGCGGTCAGCCGGCGAAGGGTCTTCGCCCGCGCCATGCGGATCGGCCGCGACCATATCGCCTCGACCGTCTACACGATCGCCTTCGCCTACGTCGGCACCGCCCTGGCCCTGCTCCTGCTGGTCGGCTTGTACGACCACAGCGCCGCTGACGTGCTGAGCTTCGAAGACGTTGCCGAAGAACTGGTCCGCACCCTGGTCGCCTCGATCGGACTGGTCCTTGCCATCCCCCTGACCACGCTGATCGGCGCCGCCCTGGCCGCCCCGCCCCCTCCCCCGCCCGCCGACCAGCCGCCATCCCAGCCCCTCCCCGCCGCGCCGCAGACCGACCCCGAGCCCGCCGCCGACCAGCCCGATCCCATCCCCGCCCGCCAGCCCGCCCGACCCCAACCCTAGAGACGGCCTTCGAGTCGCCTTCGCGGCGGCCAGCGCCCCGGGCGCAAAACGACCCTTGGGTCGCTTTGCGGGGACAGTCGTTTAGGCGCCGCGCGCGTGGCTTGGTCCGGTCGGCCGCAGTGCTCCCGCTAGGGTTGTCGGGTGACCCAAGAGATGCGCCGGAACGACCGCGAAGTCGCTGACCAGGCTGAGATCGACGCGATCTTGGAGCGTTGCCCGGTCGGCCGGGTGGGATTGTGGTCCCGCGGCGAGCCCTATGTCGTGCCCCTCCATTTCGCCCATCGGCGCGTCGACGGCCAGTTGGCGATCTACATCCATGGCGCTGGCGACGGACGCAAAATCGAAGCCGTCGGGGATGGCGCCTGGGCCTGTTTCGAGGCCGACCGCCGCATCGACCTGATCGACCACGCCAAAGTCTGCCGGATCGGCGCGACCTATGAGTCGGTCATCGGCTGGGGGCGCCTGGCCGTCTGCCAGGACCCCGACCTGGCCTTCGAGGGCCTGGTGGCACTGCTCGACAAGCACGCCCCGGGCCGCTCGGCCGAACTGACCAAGCGCGAGGCCGGACTGGTCACCGTGCTGAGAATGACCCTGGACCGCGTCACCGCCAAGCGCCGCCCATAGGCCCGCCCCGCCCGGCCGGACGCCGGTCATCGATCAGCGACCCGTGGCCGCCACTTCGGCCGTAGCGCTGGACCGGCGCCGCATCGCCGCCGTCAGCGGAGCAGGCGGTCGCGTCCGGCGGCTTTGACCCTGGTCAGCGCCACGCCCTCGCGACAGCCCGGCCTACGAGCCCGATGCGTTGGGCCGCACCCGCCGCGCCTGGCGACCAGCCAGCGCCCGCCCGCGACGTCGGCGCGGGGGACCGCCCCGCGGCGAAGCCCCCGGGGCGCGTCAACCGGCCTCACCGAGGCACCACTGGCTCGGCGGCGCCGACCGGCGCCGCCCGCGAGGGGTGCCCGATGCCGCGCGGACGGTTCCGCCTCAGCCCCCGCTTCGGACGCGACCGCCAAGAGCCGGTGGCCCCCGGCCGCGCCTCCCGGCCGCACTCAGCCGTTCGACGCCGTCGCCGCGCCCGTCGCGCGCCGCCGGGCGCATTTGGCCAGCAGGTGGTCGGCCAGGACGTAGATGTAGCCGAAGGCCTCCAGGGCCACGGCCATGACCAGGATTTGCAGGGCCACGCCGCCGACGCCGAACTCGCCCACGTCCATGAAGGGGTAGGGATACTTCCAGCCGTCGCCGAAGCGGCCGCCCAGGGCCGAGTAGGTGAAGGCGAACAAGAGGTAGGCGGCCGGTGGCGACACCCAGACGAAGGGCTCGAACCAGCGCAGGCGGCCCTTCGGGCTGAACAAGAACCAGTCCGCGATGGCCAGGCAGGGGGTGATGATGTGGACCAAGTCGTCGGTCAGGGTGAACGGCACGTACTCGCTGCTGCCCTGGACGAAGGCGCTCGGCGCCAGCACCACCAAGTAGACCAGCATGGTGACGGTGATCGCCATCATTACCGTCGCCCCCCACCGGGGCCAGGGCGCGGCCAGGCCGCGCGGGCCGTCGCGGCGCCAGTCGCGGACGGTCGTCCCGGCCATCAGAACCATCCAGATCAGCACCAGGACATTGCTCTGGGTGGTGTAGAACAAAAAGACGCCCCAATGGGCGCCGCCGTCGAAGACGCCCGCCAGGCGCAGCAGGCCGGTGACGATCAGCCCGATCGCGACCAGCCGGAAGACCAGCGCCGCGGGGCGCGAGGTTATGGACATAAGCCGCAGTTTAGACCGGCCGCGCGCCCCCCGCCGGCGCCCTGACCGCCCGACGCCCGGCACCGCCGAACCAGCAGGCGCCCAAACCGGCCAACGCCTCGGCCGGGACGGTGCAACGGCCGGCCCGGCGGCATCGTGCGCTGACCTGCCCCCTCCCCGGCGCCTGCCCCCTCCCCGGCCCCCGCCCCCGCCCGGCGCGCCCGCGCCACCGGTCAGGCGCCCGCGCCGTCGAGGACGTTCGAGACGGTCGTGCCGATGGCCGGGTCGCCCTCGGACAGGCGCAGCCCGGCCGGAGGCAACTCGTCGCGGGAGGCCTGGTGGCGGGCGCGGGCGGCGGCCAGGCAGCCGGCGCCGAGGCGTGCCGGGTCGATCTGGCCGTGGTCGACGTAATCGACTTGGAGCGGGCGCAAGCCGTAGGCCTCGGGCGCGACCGGGCGGATGGCCGGCCCGGCCAGGATGACCTCGTCCTGGGCGGTGCCCGAGTCGTCATTCCGCCGCCCCGCCCATTTCGACCCGCCGATGGTCGACTTGCCGCCGGCCGAGCGCTTGCCGACCGGTTCGAGGCGGCCGCCGGCCTGCTCGCGGGCGACCAGTTTGTAGACCATCTCGGCGGTCGGCGCGCCCGAGCCGGTGACCAGTTTGGTGCCCACGCCGTAGGCGTCCACGGGCGCCGCTGCCAGTCCGGCGATGGCGTATTCGTCCAGGTCAGAGGTGACTGTGATAGTGGTTTGGGTAGCCCCCAGGGCGTCTAGCTGGCGGCGGACGGCGCGGGCCAGGTGGGGCAGGTCGCCGGAGTCGAGCCGCACCGCCTTGAGTTCCGGCCCGGCCAACTCGACCGCCAGGTTGACGGCCTGGCGCACGTCGTAGGTGTCGACCAGCAGGGTGGTGGCGGCGCTCTGGGCGGCCAACTGCGAGGCGAAGGCCTCCCGCTCCGAGTCGTGGACCAAGGTGAAGGCGTGGGCGGCCGTGCCGATGGTCGGGATGCCCCAGCGCCGCCCGGCCTCCAGAATCGACGTGCCGGCGAACCCTGCCACATAGGCCGCCCGGGCGGCGGCCGCCGCCGCCTCCTCGTGCGTGCGCCGGGCGCCCATCTCGAGGCACGGCCTGTCCCCCGCCGCCGCCGTCATCCGCGAGGCCGCCGAGGCGACCGCGCAATCATGGTTCAAGACCGACAGGATGATCGTCTCCAGGATCACGCATTCCGCGAAGGTCCCGTCCACGGTCAGCACCGGCGACCCCGGGAAATAGATCTCGCCCTCGGCGTAACCGCTGATCGAACCCCGGAAACGGTACGACGCCAGCCACTCGGCGGTGGACGGCGCGACCGTCCCCGAATCGACCAGCCACTGAAGCGTCCCGTCTGGCGCGTCGAAGCTGAACTGCCCCAGCAGTTCCGCCAGCCGCCCGGTCCCGGCCACCACCCCGTAGCGCCGCCCGCGCGGCAGCCGCCGGGCGAAGACCTCGAAGACGGACCGCCGCTCGGCCGTCCCGTCAGCCAACGCCGCCTCCAGCATGGTCAGCTCGTACTTGTCGGTCAGCAGTGCCAGGCTCATGGGCTCCAATTGTATGGGCGGCCCCCGCCCCGGGCACGGGCTCACGCTCTGCCGCCGCCCACCCTTCGCCCGACGCCGCTAGCCCCGGTCCACGAGTCCACCCGATGACGTCCGGCCCAGTTCCGCCCCGCCCCGCTGTCCCGCACGCACGCCACAGCGCTGGCAGTGACTGCCGCCAGACGCCAACCGGGCGGAACTGACCTTCAACCACCACGCCGCCCCGTTCAAGCGGGCCGGCCAAGCCGCGGGCGACATCGATGCCACCCGCCCCCTAAGCCCGCGCGCCGCCATCCGGGAAAGCTCGCGGACCGCGCCGACTTGGGGCTGCCTGGTCAGGTCAGCTATCCCATTGGGTCTCGAACCCGACGGCCCGCCCGCCGTCTTCGCGTCATCCGGGTGCATCTGATGTCAGACGGCAGCCCAACCGGGCACCGGTGAACCCTTTTGGGGCGTATTGGGCGGGCCGGGGCGATCTGGGTGTGGACGGTCGCGTAATTGAGCCAGGCTGGGACACGTAATTGAGCCACCGATGGACACGTAATTGAGCCGGGCTGGGACACGTAATTGAGCCGCGCCTGGGACAGGTGGTTGAGCCAGGTTGGCGGCTTGTTGCCGGGCGGGTTGGCGGCGGGCGCGGGACGTTGGGTGTGCGCGGGCTTGTAGGTTTGCTGGCGACGGTTTGGGCGGTTGCCCGGCGGGTGTTGTCGAGCGTCCCGCCGGGCGCCCTGGCGCGCATGGGAGGCGCGTTGATGATCACGGTAGCCGATGACGGTTCCGATGGCGCTATGGATGGCGGCCTGCTGGTTTGCCCTGGTTGCGGGGGGACGCTGATTCGCTGGGGGTGGGACGCGCCCCGGGCGGTGCGGGGGGCTTTGGACCGGTTCGCGCCGGTGTCTTGGGTGCGCCGCCGCAGGGTGCGCTGCAAGGGGTGCGGTGTGACGCATGTGGTCCAGCGCCGGGGTTTGGTGGCGCGCCACCGCGACGCGGGGAGCGTGATCCGGGCTGCTTTGGACCAGATGGCCGCGGGTTTCGGGTTCAGGCGCGCGGCGGATGTTGTGGACCGGGCGGTCTCGACGGTGAGAAATTGTCAAATCTTGTGGATGGGGGTGTCGGATTCGGGTTGGTTTTCGGTGGTTTGGGGGTTTGGTTTGGTGACCGGTTCGCCGTCTTTGAATTCGGTTCCGGCCCAGACTTGGGCGACGAGGGGGGCGCCGTTGAGTGGGTGCCAGGTTTTTGAGGCCTGCTCCATGAGTTTGAACGCC
>JAIROU010000387.1 GCA_031257375.1 Bifidobacteriaceae bacterium | reverse complement strand
CGTCCGCCGCCGGACTCGGGCGGGCAGGTCGGCCGTCAGGTCGGCCAGGGCGCCCAGGTTCACGATGCCGTCGCCCGGGACCCCGAGAGCGGCGACGGTCTCGATTTTGGCCGCCGCCCCGACCGTGGCGATCACTCGCGCGCCCGTCGCCAAGGCCATCTGGGTGGCCAATTGCCCCACCCCGCCGGCGGCGGCGTGGATCAGCGCGCTTTCCTGGGCCGCCAGCGGGTGGGTCGAGCGGACCAGGTAATCGGCGGTCATGCCTTGGAGCGGCAGGGCGGCGGCCACGTCGAGGGTCAGACCGGGCGGCACGGCGATCAACTGGTCGGCTTCGACAACCGCGTATTCGGCGTACGAGCCGGTCTTCGAGGCCGCCCAGGCGACCTCGGCGCCGACGGCGAAGCCGGTCGCCTCCGGCCCCAGCGCCTCGATCACGCCCGCCCCCTCGGAGCCGGGGACGTGGGGGAAGGCCACCTGGTAGACGCCGGAGCGGCGATAGGTGTCGATGAAGTTGAGCCCGGCGGCGGCGACTTTGACCAGGACTTGGCCGGGTCCGGGCTGGGGGACGTCGAGTTCGGTCAGGCGCAGGGCGGACGGGCCGCCGGGCCGTTTGACGATTATCGCTTTCATGCCGTTCAGCATAGGACGCGCCTCGGACGCCCGTCTCACCAGGCGGACTATTCCTGATGGCGTTGGCGTCGCGGGGTAGGGTGCCGTTTAATCGCGCCAGTTTGGAGTCAAGGCGCGATTGAAACTGAGTTAGGACGGCAATGACCAATCGACAGCCCGCCGCCGGCGGCGGCCGGCCCGGCCACCCCGGCCGACGCGGCCACCCCGGCCAACGCCAGCAGTGGTCCGGCCAGTGGGGCTTCATCATCTCGGCCATCGGCTCGGCGGTCGGGTTGGGCAACATCTGGCGCTTCCCGGGCGTGGCCTACGACAACGGCGGCGGCGCTTTCCTGATCCCCTCTCTGGTGGCGCTGCTGACGGCCGGGATCCCGATCCTGTTCCTGGACTACGCCCTTGGCCACCGCTATCGCGGCTCGGCCCCGCTGGCCTTTCGCCGCCTCGGCGGCCGGTTCGGGCGCTGGGTCGAATCGGTCGGCTGGTTCCAGGTCATGATCTGCTTCTTCATCGCCGTCTACTACGCCGCCATCCTGGCCTGGGCGGCCTCTTACTTCGTCTTCTCGTTCGACCAGCGGTGGGGCGAGGACACGGTCGGCTTCTTGGTCGGCCAGTACCTCCAGACGGACGGCGTGACCGGCGGCTTCCTGGCCCCGGTGGCCGGGGTGATGGCGCCGCTGGCCCTGATCTGGGCGGTGGCGATCGCGGTCATGGCGGCCGGCGTCAAGAGGGGCGTCGAGCGGGCCAACACCATCGCCATCCCCGTGCTGGTGATCGCCTTCGGCGTGCTGGTGGTCCGCTCGCTCTTCCTGCCGGGCGCGGCCGACGGCTTGAACTCGCTGTTCACGCCCGACTTCGCGGCCTTGACAGACCTGTCGGTGTGGGTCGCGGCCTACGCCCAGATCTTCTTCTCGCTGTCGATCGCCTTCGGGATCATGCTGACCTACGCCTCCTACCGCAAACGGCGGTCGAACCTGACCAGCCCGGGCCTGGTGGTGGCCTTCGCCAACTCGTCCTTCGAGATCATGGCCGGGCTGGGAGTCTTCTCGATCCTCGGCTTCATGGCCCGCCAGAACGGCCAGACGATGGCCGAACTGGCCGAATCGACCGAGATCACCGGCGTCGGCCTGTCGTTCATGACCTTCCCGAAGGTGGTCTCAGAAATGCCCGGCGCGGCCGTCTTCGGCGCCCTGTTCTTCGGCTCGCTGCTGCTGGCCGGATTCACCTCGCTGATCTCGATCCTCCAGGTCATCTCCGGCGCCCTGCAAGACAAGTTCAACCTCTCCGAGCCCAAGGCGGCCCTGGTGATGGGGCTGCCGGTGGCTCTGATTTCGCTGGCCGCCTTCGGCACCAAGGCCGGGCTGGCGAACCTGGACGTGGTCGACAAGTACACCAACGAAGTCGGCATCGTGCTGAGCGCCGTCGTCATGATGGTGGTGGTGATGTGGGTCTACCGCCGGGGCCGCGAGTTCTCCCACCACCTGACGGCCCTGTCAACCTTCCCGGTCGGGCCGGTCTGGCGCTTCCTGGTCGGCCTGGTGGCGCCCCTGGTGCTGGGATACATCCTGGTCATGACCGTGCTCGGTCTGCTGGGCGAGCCTTACGGGGGCTACGACCGGTGGCTGGTCAACCTTGGCGGTTGGGGCGTGGTGGGGCTTGGCGCGGCGGTCGCCCTGGTGCTGCCGCTGGTGGCCTGGCCGCGCGACCCGCTCGACTTCCAGGCCTACCCGGCTTACGGTTCTGAGGTGGGCGCAGCCGACCGCCCGCCCTTGGACGATGCCGACCGCGCGGCCAGCGCCCGCGGCCCAGTCGGCGGTCGCCCGCGCCGCGAGGACCTTGACGAATCTATCTCGAAAGGAGCGCAGCCTTGAGCGCCACCTCCGTCGCAATGCTGATCGTGGCCCTGGCGGTGGCGCCGGGCGGCCTCATCGCCTCGACCCTGTTCCTGGCCCTGCGCCCGGAACGCGCCCAATACCCGCCCCTCCCGCCGGACCTGGCCGACTAAGCCGGCGGTCATTTCACCCCTTTGATCCGCCCGATGGCGACCACCCCGAACCCGGACGCCGCGGCGCCGACCACCAGCATGGCCGCGTAGGTGCCGCTGACGGCCAGGATGAGGGAGCCGATGGCTGGGGCCAGCATCATGGGCAGTTGGTTGGAGAGCTGGTAGAAGCCCATGTCTTGGCCCACGTCCCGACCAGTCGGCAGCACGTCCGCGGCCAACGGTAGTTGCACCCCCATGAACGCCCCGGCGCCCAGGCAGATGGCGCAGTAGGCGCCGAGGAACGCGCCCGGGTCGTGAGTGGCCAGGACGAACAGCAACCCGGCCGCCTGCACCGCGCCACCGGCCCACATGAATGGCCGTCGGCCGAGTTTGTCCGACAGCGGCCCGACCGCCACCAAGGCGACCAACTGCGCCAGTTCGCCCACGGCGACCGCGGCGGCGGTGGTGTCCGCGGCGGCCGGCAGGTCGAGGTCGAACCAGGCCTGGCAGAAGTAGACCGCCCGGCTCAGAATGAACTCGTACGCCAGCGTCATGCAGGCGATGCCGATCCACATCCAGCGGTAGTTCCGGTTCTTGAACGCCGAGACGAAGTCGCCCAGGCTGAAGCGCTTGTCCTGGTCTTGCCCGGCGCCGGCCAGGTCGGTCGACGATCCGGCCGGGGCGAGCAGCACGAAGCAGACGGCGCTGACCAGGCACAGGCCGCCCATCAGGAACATGCCGGCCGTCACGTTGGCGATGAACGCGGCCCCGATGAACGATGCCGTCGACACCGCCGGGACAGCCACCAGCGCGGTGGCGCCGGTGACCAGTCCGCGCCTTTTGACCGGCACCCGTTCCGGCATCACGCTGTTCGTCGCCATCGTGATGGCCATGTAGGCGGCCTGCTGCAGGCACCAGGCCGCCAGCAGGGTGACGGACTGGGCGAACAGCCCAACCATGGCGTAAGCGACCGCGGCCACGGCCGCGCCGACCAGCAGCCACGGGGCGCGGCGCCCGAGCCGGCTGCGGGTGCGGTCGGACCAACGCCCCGCCAGGGGGCTGAAGACGATGCCCGCCAGCGCCCCGACGGTGGTGATGATCCCGATCCAGGTCTCCTTGCCCGCCTCGCCGACCGCCGCGATGATCTGCGCCGGCAGCAAGATGGTGGCCGTCGCCACCCAGGCGACGCGGGTGAAGGCGTTGACAACGGCCAGCGCCGCCACGATGCGCGGCAGGCCGACCCGGTCTTGGCCCGGCGCCTCTTGCCGGGCATCGGGCGGGCCGGCCCCGGGCTCGCCGCCCACGTCCGCACGATCGTCGCTCATTTCGATCTCTTCGTCGCCGCTGGTGCTTCCGCCGTCGGAAGCCGATTGAATCATAGGGCCGCAGAGATCTCAATCGTCATATGGCGCCTCGCGCCGCCCTGTGACGCGCGGCGCGACAGCCGCCCGGCGCGGGCGCTGGGGCTGGGGCTGGGGCTGGGCTAGTAGCCGGCCGCGTGGTAGCGGTCGACCACCCAGGCCGGGATGCGGCCGCGCTTGGAGACCTCGATGCGGTTGGAGTCGGCCCAGGCGCGGACGGCGGCCGGGTCGGCCTCGGTGGCGGTGGGGGTCAGGGGCGGGCGCTTGGAACCGGGGCGGCGGCCGGCTTTGGCATATGGTTCGAGCAATCCCCGCAACTCGGCGGCGTGCCGGTCGTTGAGGTCGATGGCGTAGTCGACGCCGTCGATCCCAAACGTGACGGTGGTGGCGTTAGGACTTTGATCGATGTCGTCAAGGAACTCGACAACGACGCGCTGTGCCATGTGAATCAGCTTTCCTTACTTTATTCGCTCCGGTGTTAGCTTTGTGGTCAACATCATAATGCCCCATTCAGGCCAAGAGGCCCATGATCTGCCCGAGCAAGATCTTGGCGACCATGGCGCCAGGATAGACCAAGGCGTAACCGAGCGCGACCCGCGAATCGGCGTTCGTCTTCGCATTAGCGAAAGCCAGCACGGCCGGTTGGGTCTGGACCCCGGCCACCATGCCGCTGAGGCGGGTCCCCCCGACTCTGAAGAATCGCCGCATCACGAAATACATGCCGGCCCCCAGGAATGCGGTGGTTATCACCCCTAGGACGAGGATCTTCAGCCACTCGCCGGAGGCGAACGCGGCGGCTATTTGCGTGCCGGCGGCGACGCCGGCTTGAGCCAGAAACATCAGCAGGCCGAGTTCGGAAATGGCCTGGGAGGAGGACGTCGGCATGGTGGTGACGAACGGGCCGATGCGCCCGACCCGGCCGAAGACCAGGCCGACCAGCAAGGTGCCGGCGGCGGCGCCGAGTTTGAAGGTCATCCCGCCGAGCGGGATCGGGATCAGGCCCAGGGCCACGCCCAGGGCCAGGCCGGCGGCGAAGCCGACCGGGTTGATGTCGGCCAGGCCGCGGGCCGAGTCGCCGAAGTACTTCGACAGCGCGTCCATCCGCTCGCGCGCCGCCACCACCCGCACGCGGTCGCCGGTCTGGAGGACCAAGTGCGGCTCGGCCAGCATGTCGACGTCCCCCCGCCGCACCCGGATGATCCGGGCGGAGAAGTGTTCCTCCAGGTCAAGTTCCTCGATGGTGCGCCCGGAAAGCATCGGGTTGGAGACCGTGATGCGCCTGAAGTCAAGGTAACGGCGGTCGGAGATGAGGTCGTGCGAAGACTGGTGCCCAAGTTCGCGGGTGACCGCCTGGACGGCGGCGGCCGGTCCCACCACGGTCACCAGGTCGCCGCGCCGGAGCACGTCCTCCTCGCTCACGGCCAGGATCGGGTTGTGCTCGCCGTGGCGCACGCGGGCGAACTTGATCCGGCCCTCGTAGCGGTCCTCCAGCCCCGCGATCGACGGCATGGCGTCGGTCTCGACCCGGATGGTCCGGGAGGTCAGCGGGGCCGGCGCGTCGGTGTCTTTCGGCGCCTGGCGGAGCGCCATTTGAGCGAACAGGAGCATTCCCAACACGCCGAACACATAGGCCACGGCATAACCGATGGTCGGGGCATTCGCGTCGCCCGAGGCCGAGCGGACGGCCGCCAGCATCGGCGTATTAGTGACGGCCCCGGATAAGGTGCCGCCGACCGTCGCGCCGTCCAGCCCGAGCAGTTTGCCGACGCCAAAGGCGATCGCGGCGGCGCCCGCCAATAAGCCGATCATCGCCAAAATGGTCCGCCAGCCGGCTCTTATCGAGGCGAAAAAGTTCGACCCGGACAGCACGCCCACGGTATAGGTGAACATCACCAGCCCAAAAGTGCCCAGGATTTCAAGGTGCGCCAACGGCATCTCGACGTCGCGGGCGGTGCCCCAAGCCGAAAAGGCGATGGCGATAAACAGAACGGCGGCGGCCGCGACGGCCACCCGCTTGATCTTGATTTCGCCCAGGGCGGAACCGATTCCAACCAATATGAACATCAGGAGCACAGGCTGACTCGCCAGGAACTCGATAGCGCCAGTCACAACGGCCACGCTACCTCCCGTCGGCGCCCCCGATGCCTTCACTTTCGTCCCAATCTCACCCGCCCGGCGCCCCGCCGCGCCCCGCCGCGCCCGGGCCGCCCGCCGCCGCGCGGCTCGCGGCCCTGATGGCGGCCCCGACGGCGGCCCCGCCGACGTCCGGACAGCCGCCCCGCCGCCGCCCCGCCCCGCCGGGACGATTGTCCAATATGTGGACAGATTGTGTCCACCGCCCGGCCGAGGGTTTAGGCTAGCTGGCGTGCAACAGCTTGTCGTAGTAGACCCGCGCGTGGCCTAAGAGGCTGGCGGCGGGGGCTGCCGGGCGGCACTCCCTCACCGAACCTCTTGACTGCTTCGTCAGGTTTGCCACGCGCGCCCTCCCGCCTAATTCGGCCGGAGGGTTTTTTGTTGCCAGCCAAACGCCAATATGTCCAGCGAAAGGAGAGGTCATGACCGAGCCGAAGCCGGCTCCCCCACCCGGCCGGGTGGGCCGGCGCCTGAAGGGCGCCGAAGCCATCGTCAAGACGCTGGAGGCGCTGAACGTAGAGGTGATCTTCGGGATTCCCGGCGGCGCCATCCTGCCGACCTACGACCCCCTCGGCGCCTCGAAGATCCGGCACATCTTGGTCCGGCACGAACAAGGCGCCGGGCACGCCGCGACCGGCTACGCGGCATCGTCCGGGCGGGTCGGCGTCTGCCTGGCCACCTCCGGGCCGGGCGCGACCAACCTGATCACCGCCCTGGCCGACGCCAACATCGACTCGGCCCCGGTGCTGGCCATCACCGGCCAGGTGGGGGCCAAGGCGATCGGCACCGACGCCTTCCAAGAGGCTGACATCGTCGGCGCCACCATGCCGCTGACCAAGCACTCCTTCCTGGTCAAAGAGGCGGGGGAGATCGCGCGGGCGATCTCGGCGGCGTACCACATCGCCCACACGGGCCGGCCCGGCCCGGTCCTGGTCGACATCACCAAATCGGCCCAGGCCGAACTGACCGACTGGACCTGGCCGGCCAAGATGGATCTGCCCGGCTACAAGCCGGTGACCAAGCCCCACGTCAAACAGGTCCGCCTGGCCGCCGCCGCCCTGCGCCAGGCCAAGCGCCCGGTCATCTTGGCCGGCGGGGGGATCATCCGGGCCGGGCGCGAGGCCCGCCGGAGCCTGGTCGAACTGGTCGACCGGTCCGGCGCGCCGGTGGTCATAACCCTGATGGGGGCCGGGGCCATCGACGACAGCCACCCTTCCAACCTGGGCATGGGCGGGATGCACGGGACCGTGCCGGCGGTCGCCGCCCTCCAAGGCGCGGACCTGATAGTCGCCATCGGCTCGCGCTTCGACGACCGCCTGACCGGCGACCTGGCGACCTTCGCGCCCAGGGCGAAACTGGTCCACGCCGACATCGACCCGGCCGAGGTCGGCAAGAACTTGCCGGTCGACATCCCGATCGTGGGCGACGCCCGCCACGTCCTGGCCGAACTGGCCGAACTGGCCGGCGCCTGGGAGCCCCGGCCCGACTACCGCCGCTGGTGGGACCACCTGAACCGGCTGCGGCGGGACTACCCGCCCGGCTACGGCCAGCCCAGCGACGGGCGGTTGGCGCCCCAGCACGTCATCGAGCGGCTGTCGGCGCTGGCCCCGGCGGACGCCATCTTCGCCGCCGGGGTGGGCCAGCACCAGATGTGGGCGCAGCAGTTCTTGGACATCTCCGGCGGACGCAAGCTGCTCAACTCCGGGGGGCTGGGCACCATGGGCTACGCCGCCCCGGCCGCCATGGGCGCCCAGGTGGCGAACCCGGGCAAACAGGTTTGGGCGGTCGACGGCGACGGCTGCTTCCAGATGACCGGCCACGAGCTGGTGACCTGCGCGCTCAACGGCATCCCGATCAAGGTGGCGCTGATCAACAACTCGTCCCTGGGCATGGTCCGCCAGTGGCAGACCTTGTACTACGGCCAGCGCTACTCCAACACCGACCTGCAGACCGGCGACGACACGGCCATGATCCCCGATTTCGTCAAATTGGCCGAGGCCTACGGCTGCGTCGGCCTGCGCTGCGGCCGGGTGGACCAAGTCGACCAGGTCATCAAGCGGGCCATGGCCGTGACCGACCAGCCGGTCCTGATCGACTTCCAAGTCTCGCGCGACGCCCAAGTCTGGCCGATGATCGCCGGGGGCGCCTCGAACGACACCATTGAGTACGCCCGCGGGCTCGCCCCCGCCTTCGAGGTCGAGGAGTTCTAGGAGCAGCCATGTCAACGCACACCCTCTCAGTCCTGGTCGAGAACAAGCCCGGCGTGCTGACCCGCGTGGCGGCGCTATTCGCCCGGCGCGGCTTCAAC
>JAIROU010000372.1 GCA_031257375.1 Bifidobacteriaceae bacterium | reverse complement strand
GCCGGTGGAGGCGGGGGCGGGGACGGGCGGGGGCTCGGGGGCGGCCAGTTCGCGGAGCGACCGGGCGAGTTCCGCCTCGATGTTGTTGCGGGCGGCGTCTTCCCAAGCGGCGGTACCGGAGGTGGCGAAGAGCCGGTCCTTGCTCAACCAACGGCGCAGCACGGCGATCCTGGCTTCGAGGATGGCGGGAACCGGCCCGTCCGCCCACTCAGCGCGCAGCGCCCGCTCATAGGCGCGATAGGTGCGGGGGTCGGCGGCCAGGATCGCCCTTTCCGAGTCGCACAGGACCGCCAGGTCCGGGTCCTTCATGTGGTCGGGGCGGGCGCCCAGGTTGGCGATCAACTCCCGGATGCGCAGAGCCTTGGGCTCGGGCACCTCCAGGTGGCGCAACTGGCCTTCGGCCAAATCGGCTGACAGGGCCTCGTCCTCGCTCCAGGCGCGGCGGCTCGCCGGTTCCGAGCCGGTGGACAGGATCGCCCCGTGATAGTAGGCGGCGATGCGCACCAAACAGGGGCAGGAGGCCTCTTGCGACAATTCGTCGATTTTCTCCAGAACCATGATGAGATGGCTCATGCCGTGGAAATGCCGGGCTGGATTGGCCCAGCGCTCGAGTAGTTTGCCGCCCACGCGGGCGATCTCGCTGGCCGGGGCCGGCGAGCCGGCCTCGATCAAGGCCCTTGACCAGACCGCCGTCAGCCATTCCGGGGCTTCGCCTTGGCCCATTTGGATTGGTCACCTCGAAGGTCGTCGGGTCCCCTGGCCAAACCGCCCGCCCTCGCCAAGGAAGGGTAAAGATCGGCCCTGGGGCGAGCCATGCCTCGGCTCGCCCAGCTATCGTAACCTGAAAGCCGCCCCGGGGAAGCTGCCCAGGCTGACAGCGCGAGAGGACGGACCCCGCGTCAGGACGAAGGGTCTGTCCCCAAGTTTGAGACGAAAGGACCGTCCCCGGGTTTACTCGTTAGGCGGGAGGGGTGGATTTGGCCCAGGCCGGGGACGGCCGTGGCCCCCTGGGGCTCGAGGGTCAGGCCGGGCTGGTCGGCCAGGACGGCGGCCGTGGCCGAGTCGACCAGCACCTGGCCGGGAGCGGCCAGGCCGGTCAGGCGGGACGCCAGGTTGACCGATGGCCCGAAGACGTCGCCGAAGCGGCCCAGCACCCGGCCCCAGACCAGGCCGACGCGGGCGGGCGGGGTGGTGTTGTCGCGGCCGATCTGCTCGGCCAGGTCGAGGGCGATGAGCGCGGCCCGGACCGGCTCGTCGGTCACGAACATGATCCCGTCGCCAAGCTCCTTGACCACCCGGCCGCCGCCGCGCGAGACGATGTCGCGGCAGCCCCGCATAAACGCCTGCACCAGCAAATCCAACTCGGCGGCGTCCATTCTGGCCGAGATGGCGGTGTAGCCGACCAGGTCCGCGAAACCGACCGCCCGCTCGAGCGGCAGCGCCTCCGGGGCCGGCGCGCTGTCGCGCGGACCGATCTGGGAGACGGTTTGGCCGACTCCCCGGATGATCCGCGCCAAGTGCGTACGCCAGGCGTACATCATCTGTTCCTCGAAAATGTCAGCCATGTCGGCGATCTTGTCCAAAACCACCATCCTGGCCGACTCGGCGTCGAGCGAATAGCGGGCGGCGGCATCGTCCACCAACGACTCGAACTGCCACCACGCCAAACGTTCCGTGGTGTGCGAAACCGCCCTCAGCAACTGCGTCTCCGTCTGCTGCCCGAGCACGCCATAGGCGACCACTTCGTAGCCGGCGATCATGGCGTCGACGTCCTTGGCGGTCATGGCGCGGACCTCGTCGGGCGGCATGGCCAGGCCCATCGAGCGCCAGAAGGCCGCGATCGTGTCGCGGTCGAAGCCGGTCACCGCCTGCACCTCCGCCACGGTCAGGGTGCGCGGCGCCCCGGCGATCGTGTCGGCCCTGTCCTCGGCGGTCGAATACTCGCCGCGCGACAGCCTCTCCAAGCGATCATCCGGCACAGCAACCACCTTAACCCAGCCGCGCCTGGGCGGCCCAGCCCGGGCGGAACCTAAATGATCTCGCCCGCGGCGACGACCTGTTCCGACCCGTCCGCCCGGCGCAGGCGCAGCGATCCGTCCGGCTCCAGCCCGACGGCCAGGCCGGAGACGACCGCGCCGCCCGGTTGTTCGACGCGCACCGGGTGGCCCAGCGTGGCCATCCGGCCAGCGATCCGGTCGAGCAGCCGTGGGTCGCCCGCCGCCCAGCGCTCGCACCAGGTCGCCGCCGCGCTCAGGACCGCGATCGCCAGCCCGGTGCGATCAGTTTGCGGCAGGCCCAAGGTGGCCAGGGACCCGGCCCGCCGGTCCGGCAGTTCGTCCTCGGTTTGGTGGACGTTGAGTCCGATGCCGACCACCACGTCGCCCGCAGCGGTCACGCTGGCCAGCACTCCCGCCAGTTTTCGGCCGGCCACGACGACGTCGTTGGGCCACTTCAGGCTCGGCCGGGCGGGCAGGGCCAGGTCTAGGACCTCGACCGCCGCCAAGCCGAAGGCCAAGCCCAGGATCGTCCTGGCGCCGGCCGGCGGCGCCGGCGCCGGCACTCGGACTGAGGCGATCACCGAAGACCTTGGCGGGGCCAGCCAGGGGCGGGGCCGTTCCTCACCGGGATGGTGGCGGCCGCGGCCCTCGGTCTGGTATTCGGCCAGGAGCGCGACCGGGCGCTGGCCGGGGCCATGGGGGCGGCGCGCCAACTCGGCGTTGGTCGAGTCGATCTGGTCTACCACTTGGACCTCGGCGTAGGCCCCTTGGCGGATCAGCGCTTCCCGCAGGCGGGCGGCGTCGAGCGGCGGATGCATGCCTCAGAGCATAGGCCTTCCGGGCTGGCTGCGGCCGGCGCGGGGCGCGGCCGGGGCGGCGCGGGGCGCGGCCGGGGCGGGGCGGGGCGCGGCCGGGGCGCGGCCGGTGCGAGGCGGGCCGACGCCGGGGCGAGGCCGGAGG
>JAIROU010000337.1 GCA_031257375.1 Bifidobacteriaceae bacterium | reverse complement strand
CCAAGACCTCCATGCTCGCCGACACCTGGCAGGCGCTTGGCAGCGCGACTTCCCGGTAGATCCGGTCGGTGGCGCGGCCGTCCAGACCGGTGAGCATCGAACGGCTCTGGAAGTAATTGAGGCGCCCGGCCGTGGTGACGAAATCGCACATGTGGTAATCCCCGGGGATCCGGCTGACCTCCAGGTCGATCGCCACATCCGGGATGCGGTTGTTCCGGCCGGCGTCCCAAGCGGTCAGAATGACCTCGAAATCGCCGCCGGCGGTCGGCTGGGCGACGGGCGCGCCATCGGGCGCGTCGGATGGATCGTCCGGATCGTCGGCCGGCTGCGACGGCCGGATCACGAGAGTCGAATCGACGGCGCTGGCCGGCGGGTAGGTGAAGGGCGCCCGCAAGACCGGCGAACCGGCGGCGTCCGCCAGCGTGACCGCCGCGCCGGCGCCGTCCTGGTAGGTGACCGTCAGCTGGCGCTGGCCAGCCTTCGACGAGAACACGTCCAGGGCGTAGCGGCCGCTCGGGCAGGCGGTCCCAGACGGCGCGTCGGCGCAGGTGAAGCGGCCCTGGTTGGCGAAGTAGAGCCCGGCGCCGGCGAGGGTGTCAGCGGCCGAGGCGGCCGCCCGCAGCTTCGCCGCCGCGTCGGTGGCCGGCTGGCCCATCTGGTCGACCAGGGTGGCGGTGATGGTCTGGGCGCCCCATTCCGGCCGCAGCGAGCCGGGGGCGTCGTGGTTGGCCGGTTGGTCGGGGTCTTGGCTGACCGATGCCGTCCAGTCGCCTTGGCCGCCCAGTTGGCCGACCAGGTGCGCGGTCCCGTTCCCGCCGGTCGAGAGCAGGTTGACGGTTTGGCCCGCGACTTGGACGCCAAGTTGGTGGTCGCCCGGCGCCTGACCGGTGAAGTGGGCCGTGTACAGGCCGTCGCCGCCGTGGGCGAACCGGCCGATCACGATGCCGTCGGCCGGGTCCGCGACCACCGTCAGGTCCTCGGCGGCGGCGGTCAACGGCTGGCCGTTGGTCCCGCGCAACTGGACCTCGATCAGGCCTTGGTCGGCGCCGTCAGCCTGGACCGGGGCCCTGGAGACGGTGTAATAGCTGGTCGGGCTGGCGGCGTCGAGCGGCGGGTCGGTCCAGACCAGGGTCTTGGACGTGCCGGAGAACTCGCCTTCGTCCCACAGCAGTTGGCAGGTGGTCGGCGTCAGGCTGGTGACCTTGACGCTGCCGCGCCCACCTTGCCCGTAAACCACCTCGGTGGTCAGCGAATGCTGCCCGGTCCCATTAGTCCCCGGCCCGACGAAGAAGGCCTGGCAATCGTCGCCGCCCAACTCCATCTCCGCGGCGCCGGCGGGCTCCGCGATCCGGTTGATCCGGCCTGCGTCCCAGAGCGTGACGGCGACCTCATAAGACTCCCCGACCGGCAGCGGCAGCGGCTCGCCGTCCGGAACATCGGTCGGGTCGTCCGGGTCGGCATCGCCCACCGAGGGGCTGACCATTATGGTGCTCCATTCGGGATCAGGCCCGAGCCGCTCGAAATCGGCCACCAAGACCGTCTCCCGGCCGTAATCGACCGCCCGGAGCAAGAACCCATCGGCCTGGCCGGCGCCGTAGGAGACTTGCAGGCGGCGCGAGCCGCCGGCGCCGGCGTAGACCGCGAGATGGTAGACGCCGCCCAGGCATTGGCCGTCCACCGGCTCATCGGCGCACTCGAAGGCGCCACCGTTGGCGAAGTAGAGCCTGGCGCCATTGGCCGGGTCCGTCCGGTCGGCCGCCGCCGACAAAGCCGCCGCCCCGTTGGTGACTGGGACGTCGGCATCGTCCACCAAAGCGACCTCCAGGGTGACGCCGCCCCAATCGGCCGGTTCGACACCCGGCGCGTCGTGATTCGCCGGCGGGACGTTGTGTGTCGGGTTCACCACGCGCGCCGACGACCGCTCGGCCGAGGCGCCGACGCTCAAAGGCCTGATCGGGGCGGACCAGCTGAGGTCCTGGTTGGGCGAGCCCTGCAGGTGCTGGCCCTCGACTTGGGCCGTCAACAGGCAGTCGCCGGTGTTCAGGCCCAAGACGGTGAGGGCGATCCGGCCGTCCTGGTCGGTCGGGAGGCTGGCGCTGGGCAGGCCGGCGTTGATGCGGCAGGATCCGGTCGCGGCGACCTGGACCGGCTGGTTCGGGATCGGGTTGTTTTGCCCGGCGTCCCAGACGGCGATGGTGGCCTGGTAGGACTGGCCGACTGTTAACCCCAGGGGGTTGCCGGCGGCGTCCTCGGTCGCCACGGTCAGCCAGGAGTCGGCCGGGCTGGCCGGGGGCCTTGCGAACACGGCGGTCAGGCCGGTGGCGGCGCCGGCCCGGTCGGGCAGGTCGAAGGCGGCCGGGCCGCTGGCGTAGGAGATCGCCAGGCGGCGGGCGCCGGCCTTGGCCGAGTAGACCGCGAACGTGTACCGCCCGGCCTCTGACTGCTCGACATCGGAAAAATAGAGTCCTGCCCCGTCTGCCGGGTCGTCATCGGCGGCGGTGGGCGTCAAGTCGAGCGCGGCGCCGCTCAACGGCGTGCCGTCGAGCTCGGCCAGGGTGACGGTGACGGTTTGGCGGCCCCAAGCGGGCTCGTCCAGGCCGGGGGCGCCCCGGTTGGCCAACTGGTCCTGGTCGGTTGTGATCTGGGCGGACGAGGTGGCGGGGTGGGCGACCGGCGTGGCGGACCCGAAGTGGAGGGTCTGCTCCCCGAACCAGCCGTCGGCCGAATCCTCGGCGCGAGCGCGGATCGTGTACGCGCCCGGCAGCGTGGCCTGGATGTCGACGGCGCACTGGCCGTCCGCCGCGACCTCGCAGGTCGCGTCCGGGCTGTTCGACTGGGCGAACTGGGCGCCCAATTCGGCCGGTCCGGCGGTCGCCCGGAGTTCCAGGGCGATGGTGACGCCGGCGGCGGGGGCGGAACCGGCCCCCAGGGCCACGACGCGGACCTGGTAGCCGCCGTCCGGGCCGGTCGCTGGCGGGTTGGCCGGGTCTGGGGCCGGGGCCAGTTGCAACGTTGACTGACTTGGGTCCACCTGGGGGCCATCGGCGGCCGCCTCGCGGGCGCCGGAGAGCGACTGGACCAGTGTCACGCCGGTCACCGCCGTGGCCGCGGCCACCAGCATCACCAGGGGCTTGATGAGGGGCTTGACCAGGCGCTTGATCGGTGGCCTGGTCCGGGGCTTGTTCTGGGGCTTGTTCCGGGGCTTGTTCCGGGGCTTGTTCCGGGCGGGCCGCCGGGCCGCGGCGCGGGCGGACGGAGGGCGGAGGAACTGCGGGGACGAGAGCATGCGCTAACCTCATTCGCGGGTCCGGCTCGTGCCACGAGCCGGTTAGGGGCAGCCGACAATCTGACTCTACCGGCTGTCAAGGGGCGGGGCTGGCCGTTTAGAGCCAAAATACCTACGCTTTCTTGGTCTCCTTTTGGCCTGCGGCGGTCCCCGGCCGGGGCGGCGTCCCCTGACCCGCCCGTCGGCGGGCTCTTATGACGCGGCTGGTTGGGCGGCCTCGGCGTCGGAGCGGATGTCAATCCGCCAACCGGTCAGTTTGGCCGCCAATCTGGCGTTCTGCCCTTCCCGGCCGATCGCCAGCGATAGCTGGAAGTCCGGCACCACCGCCCTGGCCGTGCGAGTCTTCTCGTCAACTATCTCGACCGCCTTGACCTTGGCCGGGGACAGGGCGGCGGCCACGAATGTGGCCGGGTCGTCCGAGTAGTCCACGATGTCGATCTTCTCGGCGCCGAGCTCCGCCATGACCGCCCGCACCCGGCCGCCCATCGGTCCGATGCAAGCGCCTTTGGCGTTCAGCCCGCCGTCCTCGGCCCTGACCGCGATCTTGGTCCGGTGCCCGGCCTCGCGGGCGATTGAGGCGATCACCACCCGCCCGTCCGCGACTTCCGGGACCTCCAGCGCGAACAGGCGCTTGACCAGCGACGGATGCGAGCGCGACAAGGTGATCGATGGGCCCTTCGGCCCCCTGGCAACCTCCTGGACCAGGACCTTGACCCGGTCTCCGTGGCCCAGGACCTCGCCCGGGATCTGTTCGTGGGGGGGCAGCACGCCCTCGACGCCGCCCAGGTCCACATGGATCACCCGGGGGTCTCGCGACTGCACCACTGAGCCGGTGACGACATCGTTCTCCCTGGTCTGCAGAGTGCCGACGACGTGAGCGTCTTCGGCGTCGCGCAACCGGGCGACAATCACTTGGCGGGCGGTGGCGGCGGCGATCCGGCCGAAGTCTTTCGGCGTGTCGTCCCATTCGTTGACCAGCGCGCCGTCTTCGTCGCGCTCCTGCGCCCAGACGGTGACGTGGCCGGTCTCGCGGTTCAACTCGACGCGCGAGTGCGGTTGCGCGCCCGGCGTCTTCTCGTAGGCCAATTGCATGGCCTGTTCAATCGCCGGTATGAGGAACTTCAGCGGAATGTCCCGCTCCGTCTCCAACGACCGCAGTTCGGTCATATTGATGTCCATCGTCCCGCCTCCCGAGCTGGCCCGTTGGCCCAGCCTGTTCACTTGTTCTGTTCACTTGTTCGGTTAACCTGTGCGGGCGCCGGATCCCCCGGCGCCTTCGGCCGACCGCCCGGAGCCGCCGGGCCGGTGGCTCCGGCGCCGCCGTTCCGACTGCCGCGTTGGGCCAAGAGCCTACTAGCCCAATGGCGGTCGGCGCGTGAGACCTTGCGCGGAACGATGCGGCGCCGCGCCCGGCGCGGATTGTCCGGCGGACTCCAAGATGGCAGGATCGATGCGATGCCGAAGCTGTTTGCAAACCCCGGTCCGTGCCAGAGCCGCTTCCCGCCGGCGGCCGCCGGCGTCGCCTTGGTTCTGAATCTGGCCGCCTGTTCGGGGGCTTCGCCGCCGGAGCCCGTCGAGGTCGGATCGTCCGAGCAGGCCGCCGCCGACCGCCAAAGCCTGGCCGCGGCCGTGGCCGCGCTCGGTTTGGAGGCTGAGTCCTGCGCCGCCTCGCCACCGCCTCAGTTCCAGACCGCCGGGCTGGAACTCTTGGCCGCGCACGCCCCCGGTTGGCTGGACGGCTTGGGCCTGGCGGACGGCCTGGGCCTGTCGGGCTCTGCCGGACCAGCGGGCTCCGCCGGACCAGCGGGCTCTGCCGGACCGGCGGACGCGGCGCCGGAGCCCGGTGGCGCCTGCCAGCCAGACGTCCTGCGGCGGGACTTGGCCCGGACCCGAACCTTGGCGCTGCGCCTGACCGCGGCCGAGGCCGTGGCCGGGGCCATCGCCCGCGCCGCCGCCGCCGACGAGGCGATCTTGTTCGACGTCCTGACCGGCGGCGATCCCCCCCGAGCCGAGGATCTGGCCGGGCTGGACCCAGCGTTGTTGGCCGATCTGGCGCTGGCCGAGGACCAGGCCGGTTTCACGGCCGAGTACTTGGCCGCACAAGTCTCGGACGACGCCCTGACGGCCGAGTTGGCGGCCTCGGCCGCCCTGCACCGATCCCGCGGCCAGGCCCTGGCCGCCATGGCGGTCGAGGCCGGTCAGGCCGATCCGCGCCAGGCGGCGTACCAGCTCGGCGCCCCGCCCGCCGACCCGGCCACCGCCCAGGATCGCTGGGCGGCCGTCGAACTGGCGCTGGCCAGCCACTACGCCGCTGTCCCGATCAGCGCCGAGGCCGCCGAGCCATTCCTGACCTGGCAGCTGGCCGAGGCCGCCGCCTGGGGCGCCGACCTGCCACCCCTGCCCTTCTTGGGTCCTTGAATCCCGGTCAAACAACCGAATCCCTGCCCGTCGGCGCCCCAGACGCAATCTAGGTAGTCATGTTGCGCGTCGGTGCAAATCTAGGTAGGCGTTTGGCGCGCGCTCCGGCCGGTGATCCCGCCTTTTTGGGTCGGCTCGTCCAAGCAGGCACGCGCAACTTGACTACATAGATCCGGCAGGACGCGCAGAATGCCTACCTAGATCGAGACTTGGCGGCGATCGAGCTCACCAAAGGCCTCCGGATGGGCGACCCAAAGACTCGCGGCTCGGCCACCGGCACAAGCTCCGCTGATCGAGCGGGCCAGAGGTTATCCACAGGTTCGGAGCCTTCTGGCGAAGTCCGCCGCGGGACTCGCGGCAGACTATCGGAATGGACGAAATGGGGTTTCAGTCGCTGATGGAGTCACAGGCGGGAGTGTTCACACGGGCGCAAGCGATCCGATTCGGCCTTGACCCCCATGTCGCCAGCCGCTTGATCAGGGATCAGACCTGGGTTCGAGTCGCCGGACGGGCCTTCGCGCTCAACGACAGCCCAGTCGGTGTGGAGCAGATGGCCTGGGCGGCGACGCTGTCGATGGCTCACTCGACAGTGTTCGGGGTCAGCGCCCTGGCGTTATGGCGCCCCGACGCGCCGCTGAGGATCCCCTATTTGATACAGGTGGCCGTGCCTGACCCGCGCCGCGGGCAGATCCGGATAGCTCCCCGCAGGACGGTCGTCCCGCCGGAGGAGCGGACGATGCGGCGCGGCATACCGATCCAAACCCAGGAGGCGGCCCTGGCCGACTCGCTCGCCACCCTCGCAGAACCGGACGCCGATCGATTGTTCGCCTGGGCCGTCTCAAGAGATCTAGTTGACGCCAGGTCTTTCGCGGCCCTGGTCGAACGCCGCAAGTTCTCAGTAAACGCGCCCCGCCTTCGCCGGTTCGCGGCCATGCTGAGGGACGGCGCGGCCTCCAAGTTGGAGGTCGTCTTCCACCTGCTGATGAAGCGGCACCGCATCGGAGGCTGGAAGGCGAACTGCCCGATCCGGGCGGCGGGCCGGATCGTGGCCGTGGCCGATGTCTTCTTCGAAGCCGCGATGCTCGCCCTGGAGATCGACGGCTGGGCGGCCCACTGCTCGAAGAAAGCCTTCCAGAGGGACCGGACCAGGCAAAACGCCCTAGTCCAGGCCGGTTGCCGGGTGCTCCGCTTCACCTATGACGATGTCATGAAGCGCCCGGACTACTGCGTCGATCAGATCAGGCGCGCCCTCGCCCTGGCAGAGTGACAGACCGGACCCACCGACGCGCGAATCGCCGGGGCCGCCGTCGCGCCCGGTCAGCCGGACTGCGGGTTCTCGGACTCGGCCAAGGCGGCGCCGACGACCGCGGCGACATGGGCGACGGCGGCGTCCACCGGCAACTCGATGGCCACGGCCGCTTGGCGGTCCCTCAACTCGACCCGGCCCTCGGCCAGGCCCCGGCCGACCACCAGGATGTAGGGCACGCCCAACAACTCGGCGTCAGCGAACTTCACGCCGGCCGACTCGCGCGGGCGGTCGTCATACAGCACGTCCAGCCCGGCTTCCTCGAGATCGGCGGCCAGCCCGGCGGCGGCGGCGAAGATGCCCGGCTCTTTGCCGGTGGCGACCACGTGGACGTGGGCCGGGGCGACGTGGACCGGCCAGATCAGACCGCGGTCGTCGTGGTACTTCTCGGCCAGGGCGGCCAAAGACCGGGTGACGCCGATCCCGTAGGAGCCCATGGTAACGGTCACCAATTTGCCGTTCTGGTCGAGCACCTTCAGGTCGAGGGCCTGGGCGTACTTGCGCCCGAGCTGGAAGATGTGCCCCAACTCGATCCCCCGGGCCATCTCCAACGGTCCTGAGCCATCCGGCGCCGGGTCGCCGGCACGGACCGCGGCCGCGTCGATGACGGCCTGGCCGTCCTGGCCGGCGGCGGCGAAGTCGCGCCCCGCCACCAGGCCGAAGACATGCTGGTCGACCGCGTTGGCGCCGGTGACCCAGGCCGTGCCAGCAACGATCCGGGGGTCCAAGAAATACGGCACCGGCACCCGGCCGGCCCCAGCAACGCCAACGGCCCCAGCGGCGCCAACGGCCCCAGCAACGCCAACGGCCCCAGCCGCCCCAACAGCGCCAACGGCCCCAGCGGCCCCAGCGGCCCCAACAGCGTTAACCCCCAAAATCTGCGGCCCTATGTACCCGCGCACCAACTCCGGATGGCGGGCGAAGTCGTCGTCGCCCGCCGGCTCGACCTCGGCCGGGAAGACCGCCGCCGCCAGCCGGGCGAGGTCGACCTCGCGGTCGCCGGGCAGGCCCAGGACCACCACCCGGCGCTCCCCGGACGGCTCGACTAGGGCCACGACCACGTTCTTGAGCGTGTCGGCGGCCGTCCAGGCCCGGCCGTCCGGCCGCGGCTGGAGGCGGTTGGCGGCATCGACCAACGTCTCGATGGTGGTGGCGCCGGGCGTCGGCTCGACGCGGGCGGGCGGCAGGCCCTCGACGGGTCCGGGCGGCGGCGCGACGGTGGTGACGGCCTCGACGTTGGCGGCGTAACCGCCGGGCGACCGGACGTAGGTGTCCTCGCCGATCGGGGTGGGGTACAAGAACTCCTCCGAACGCGAGCCGCCCATGGCCCCGCTCATGGCCGAGACCGTGACGGTGTCCAGGCCCAACCGGTCGAAGGTGCGCCGGTAGGCCTGGCGTTGGGCGTCGTACGAGCGGTCGAGGCCCGAGTCGTCGGCGTCGAAGGAGTAGGCGTCTTTCATTATGAACTCGCGCCCGCGCAGCAGCCCGGCCCTGGGCCTGGCCTCGTCCCGGTATTTGGTCTGGACTTGGTAAAGCATCAGTGGCAGGTCTTTGTAGCTCGAACACATGTCCTTGACCAGCAGCGTGAAAACCTCCTCGTGGGTGGGCGCCAGCAGCAGGTCAGACTGCTTGCGGTCGCGCAGGCGGAACATGTTCGGCCCGTAATCCCGCCAGCGCCCGGAGGCCTGGTACGGCTCGGCCGGCAGCAGTCCGGGGAAACGGACCTCCTGCCCGCCGATCCGCTCCTGCTCCTGGCGGACGATCGCCTCGATCTTGGCCAGCACCTTCAGGCCCAGCGGCAGCCAGGCGTAGATGCCGGGCGCCTGGCGGCGGATGTAACCGGCCCGCACCAGCAGCTTGTGCGAGGCGACCTCGGCGTCGGCCGGGTCCTCGCGGAGGGTCTTGACGAACAGTTCGGTCATGCGCAGCACGCCCTAAACCTTACCGACCGCGGTGGCCCGGTCCGGCCCCGCTCGCCTCCCGGGCCGGGGTGCGGGCCGTTCAGCCGTCGCCCCGCCCACACACCCGCCGCCGATGCCGCCGTCCCCCCGCTCACGGCCCGTCTCCGCCCGTCGTGGCGCCGGGGCGACCAAGCCGCCAGGCGCCCTATTCGACGTATGGCAAGAGTTGTCCCTGGCCCGCCACCCTGAGGCGCACTGGCAGCCCCACTTTCGCGGCCAACGCCCCCGCGTCGACCAACTCCTCCGGGTCGGGGCTGGAACCCTCCGCCATCACATCGACCACCAGACCCCCGATCCGCGCATCCGGCCCCGACCCCGTGATCACACCCTCATACTCGGGGATCGCCATCACCGCCAACGACGCCGCCTCAAGCTCCGCCAACGAAGCCCCCACCGGGCGGACCGTCACGGCGAACTCCGCGTGCTCGCCGGCGATCTTCGCCACCTGTTCAGCGGTGTCCTCCGAGTCGTCCTTGACGAACACCACCACGCCCTCATAACGGCCGCAGAAGGCGGTCCCAGCGTATTGGCCTGGCGCGGCGGCCGCAGCCGCGTTCAACCGGTCGGCTAGTTCCTGCAACCCGGGCGCGATCTCACCCTCGAACACCAGGTCCCCGACCGCGTTCACCCGCAGGCAGCCGTCCCGCGTCACAGCCTCCTCGCCGGACGACTCGGCCGGCGCGGCCGACTCGGTCGGCGCGGCGGTTGTGCCAATAGCCGACTCCCGCGCCCCTGATCCGGCCTCGTCCGTCGAGTCAGGGCCGCAGGCCGCCAGCGACGGCAACAGGGCCGCCGCCAGCACCGCCAGCGCGCCCGCCAATCCGCCCCGCCCAATCATGGGATGACCGCCCCGGAATTCCAAGACAGCACCCCCCGCAACTGCGAGCAGAGATAGGCGTAGGTGCCTCCCGAATTGAGGATGCGACCGGTCACAATGCCGGTCGCGATAACCCCTCCGCTGCCGTTCGACCAGTAACACGGACCACCGGAATCACCCGGCTGGGCGCCATTCGAGTCATACCCGGAACCACCGGTCGAATCGTGTCTCATCTCCACCATGGGATAAACCAGAATCCCATCGCCGAAATCGCTGATGCGGCCCCAGTTGGTGGCGAAATATCTGCAAATCTGAGCCGTGGTCGCCCCCGACGTGCAGATTCCTTGACCGACAGTGCCGTTGCCCCAGAACCCCCCGGTGATCTCCAGGGAGGAATTACTCGACATGTCGCCGTTGAAGACCCGTGAACCGTAATTGTAGGTGGACGAGCCTAAGAGCTGAAAATCTCCATAGATGTCAGCATTGCTTGGATATGAAGTGGTGTACATTGCCCCGACTTGCGCGCCATTGTTGGTGAATACCCCGTAGGTGCAATGCCCGGCTGTGAGCAGTCGGGTGACTCCGCCTGTGCGGATGGGGAGACCGGCCGAACAGTAGCCGTCCGGGTAATTGAGGCGCGCTCCGCCATAGTACGGGGATGCGTCATTGGTCCGGGTGGAGAACTCGGGCGCCTCGGCAACGACCCGCGCCTCAACCGGCAGGCCCACACTGGCGGCGACTTGTCCCGCGACGGCTGAAGCCCAAGGGGAGTCTTGGCCCCCGGACCCAAGGACATCGATCACTATCCCGCCCTTGGTGACATCGGGCGCGGCTCCGACGATCTGCCCCTCGTATTCGGGCATCTCCACAGCCGACACGGCGGCGGCTTCCAACTCCGGCCAAGACGCGCCGACATCCGTGACGGTCACCGACAGGCCAGGGTGCAGGGCGGCGACGGCCGACACGCGGTCCATGACCAAGTCCGGCGGTTCGGCGCTGAAGACCACCAACCCCTCGTGGTGGGAGCAATAGGCCGTGCCTGCGAAATCAGTCGGGTGCTCGGCGACCAGCGCGTTCAACTCGTCCGCCAGATTCTGCGCGTCAGCGGGCGTCACCCCGAACCACTTGTAATCGCCGTTCTCGTCTGTTTCTAGACAGCCAGCGCCCGCGACACCACCTGATGCGGAGACCTCGCCCTCATCGGCGGCGGAGACCGAAGAACTCCCAACGCCCCCGACGGCAACCAAACATGGCGCCGCAAAAGCGGCGCTTGCAAATCGAAGATGATTCATTTCCCTGACCTCACTCTCCATTAGTTGGACAGGATTTCCTATATCCAGATACGCACACCTGAACCACCGCCATCGCCCGAAACTAACGTCCCCCGCGCCCACCGCTACGTCTTCATCGCTAAAGCCATCGGGTTCTGCTGGAACCCCACCAGAAGGACGCCCTTTAGGACACCGGTCTCGCTGGTCGCCAGGCAAAGTCTAGTCGCGCGAAGACTGCCAGTCAACCTGACGCCTGACGCCCAATTACTGACTCTCAAAACAGTGAACTGGCCGGAGTTTGGAGGCTGGGCTTTAGCTGAGTTCCGGCTGAGCTTTTGCGGGAAAGCGCTCTTTTCGCTGAGTGGCGTTGAGCGTCAGGCCGGGCGAGCAACCGGCGCGATCGTCCAGGGGTCGAGCTCCTCGCGGGACTCGTGGGGCTAGAGCATCACTGTGGCCCAGGTTCCGACTTGGATGAAGCCGAGGGCGCGGTAGACGGCCAAGGCGGCGGCGTTGAAATCGTTGACGTAGAGGCAGACCTGGCTCCAGCCGCGCCGGCGGGCGTGGGCGACAACAGCCGCCATACCCCGTTTGGCGATGCCACGGCCGCGATAGGCCGGGTCGGTCCAGACGCCCTGGATTTGCACCCAGGGGCCGCAGGCCGCGCCCAGTTCGGCCTTGAAGACGACCCGGCCGCTGGCCGGGTCGACGTTGGCCAGCAGGTTTCCGCGCTCGATCTGGTTGGCGACGTGCGCCCGGTAACCCATCTCCGGGCCGGGCGGGGCGAAGCCCAGTTCCTCGGTGAACATGGCCCGGCAGGCGGGCACCATGGCCTCGAGCATGTCCGGCGTGGCCGGGCCCACCGCCGGGTCGGGCTCGATCCGTCCCAGTCCGCTGAGCGCCATCAGCGGTTGGTTCGGGCGGTAGGCCCTGGGGGCTGGCCAAGCCGATGACAATCCCGCCCACAGGGCCGCGACGGCGGCCTGGTCTCCGACTATCGAGACGTAGTGTCCGCCCCGCCGGCGAACCACCGGCGCCAGGCTCTCAGCCGCGGCCGAGTCTGCCCCGACCGGCATCAGACTGCCCCCGGCCCAAATCAGCGCCGTGATGTGCTCGGGGCGCAGCCCTTGGCCCGGCCGCCTGGCGCCGGGCCGCTCCAGAATCCAGATCTCGCCGCCGGCCGGGCGGGCCACCGCCTGTCCCAGGCGGTGCCCAGCCATCACCCCATCGGCCCCCCGGGCCTGGCAGAAGCTCAAAGCGGCCGGGTAGTCGCCCCGCTCGGCCAGGCGCGGCCGCGGCCGCCGGGGCGAGCCCAGCCGCAACAACCGCGCGTCTGCCACTCCGCCATCCTAAGGGCTTGGGCGAAGAATTATCGCTGCGCGGCGAGCCCTGGGCGGCGCCTGGCGGCGCCGCGGGCCGGGCCACGTAGCCCAGCTACGAGGGCGGACCCGCGGCTTGCCAGCCATCTGGCCCAGAACCCGCCACATCAGCAATAGCTCTCCGCCCAAGCCCTAAGGGGCCGCCACGATCACCTCGACGCCGCCGCCAGCGGAGCCACCGCCAGCGGCACCGCCGGCCGAGCCCATCTCGGCCGCCAGGGCGTGGGCGTGGCCCAGCAGGACCTCCACTATCTGGGCCTCCGGGACCGTCTGCAAGACGCGGCCCTTGATGAAAATCTGCCCCTTGCCGTTGCCTGAGGCGACGCCCAGATCGGCCTCGCGGGCCTCGCCGGGGCCGTTGACGACGCAGCCCATGACGGCCACCCGGAGTGGCACCTTGATGCCTTTCAGGCCCTCGGCGACCCGTTCGGCCAGGTCCACCACGTCCACCTGGGCGCGGCCGCAGGACGGGCACGAGATGATGTCGAGCGAGCGTTTGCGCAGGCCCAGGGCCTGCAGCAAGGCGGTTCCGACCTTCACTTCCTCGACCGGCGGGGCCGACAGGGACACCCGGATGGTGTCGCCAATGCCCTGGCCGAGCAGTGCCCCGAAGGCGGCCACCGACTTGACAGTCCCCTGGAAGGCCGGGCCGGCCTCGGTCACACCCAGGTGCAGGGGCCAGTCGCCGCGCTCGGCCAGTCGGCGGTAGGCCTCGATCATGACCACCGGGTCATGGTGTTTGACGGAGATCTTGAAGTCGTGGAAGCCGACTTCTTCGAACAGCGAGGCCTCCCAAACGGCCGATTCGACCAGCGCCTGCGGGGTCGCCCGGCCGTGTTTGCGCAGCAGCGACGGCTCCAACGAGCCGGCGTTGACACCGATCCGCAGCGACACCCCGGCACCGGCGGCGGCCCGGGCGATGGCCCCCACCTGGTCGTCAAACCGGCGGATGTTGCCAGGGTTCACGCGGACGGCGGCGCAGCCGGCGTCGATGGCCGCGAACACGTACCGGGGCTGGAAGTGGATGTCCGCGATCACCGGAATGGTCGAGCGCCGGGCGATCAGGGCCAGGGCGTCGGCGTCGTCCTGGGAGGGCACCGCCACGCGAACGATGTCGCAGCCCGCCGCCGTCAACTCGGCGATTTGGCGCAGGGTGGCGTCGGCGTCGGCCGTCAAAGTGGTGGTCATCGACTGGACCGAGATCGGCGCACCGCCGCCCACCGCCACCGCCCCAACGTTGATCCGCCGGGAGGGCCGTCGGGTGGCCAGACGCAAAGGCGCTTCGGGCATTCCCAGCGAGACCGGCACCCTGACAGTATGCCAGCACGACGCCCGATGCCGCCGATGCCGCCCGCGCAGCCAGCCGCCACAAGGGAAAGCGGAGCGAGGAGCCCAATAGACCTTGGGGACGGTCCTGTCTCAGACTTGGGGACACACCCTTTGTCATGACAAAGGGTGTGTCCCCAAGTCTGAGACGAAAGGACCGTCCCCGGGTTTAGCGCGCTTCATGATGCTATGATGCGCTTATGCGAACGACTCTCGATTTGGACGGCCGCGCGCTTCACGCGGCCAGGGCCAAGGCCGCCGCTGAGCGCATCTCGATCGGCCGGGCGATCTCGGATCTGGTGCTGGAGGCCATCGACAAGCCGGTCGCCGCTGTGGGCGGCATCGTGGTCCTGCCGGCCACGCCCGGGCATGTCATAACCGACGAGCTGGTGTACGCCCACCTGGACGACGAATGACATCCCCCGCCGGCGCCCTGTACTTGCTGGACGCGAACGTGTTGCTGGCGCTGACCCACGCCGGGCACCTGAACCACGCCCGCGCCACGTCCTGGCTCGCCTCGGCCGCGCGCTGGGCCACCGCCCCAGCCACCGAATCGGCGCTGATCAGGCTGCTGCTCAACCGCGCCGTCGTCGGCGCCAAGGTGACCGGCGCCCAAGCCCTGGGAGTGCTTCGCTCATTGCGGGACGCGCCAGGGCACGAGTTCTTGCCCGACGGCACTTCTCTGGCCGACCCGGCGATCAACCTGACGGGCCTGATGGGCCACCGCCAAGTGACCGACCTGCACCTGGTCAACCTGGCCGCCCGCAACGGCGCCGTGCTCGCCACCTTCGACGCCCGGATCGAGGCCGCGCTGTCCGAATCAGACGCCGCCCTGGTCCACGTCATCTAGAAAGCCGCGCCTTCGGCTCCGGCCGCCCAAGGCGGCCCGCCCGGCCGGGCAGGCCAGCCGCCCGGCGCGGCGGCGCAACCAAGCGCCCAAGGCGGTCAAACCAACCCCGGCGGCCAGCGCCGCGCCCACGGCCGCGCCGGTCCTGGGCAAACCCCCCGCCCCGCCACCGCCGCCGGGCCCGGCCGGGCCGGCCTGGCTTGCAGTCGGGCGCCCGCCCCCGGTCGGCCCGGCCGTGCCGGCGGTCCCGGTCGGGCCCGGCGGCGAGGCGCCCGCCTCCGGCTCCGGCTCCGAGGTCGCGTCCTCGGACTCGAAACCCGTCGGCCCGATCTCCACCACCAACCCGACCTCGTCCTGGTCCGCCCAAACCGGCGCCGCCCCCGCCAACAACACGCCCCCCGCCAACAGCACCCACCCCGCCAACACGCCGACACCCGCCAACCAGGCCCCGCGAGGCCACCAACCGCCAACCGCCGCCCGCCACCACCCGCTCACAGCGACTGCCTCCCGCCGCGAGAACCGCCGTCCTCGCCACCAAGAGCCCCGCCCGGCGCGGCGCCGCCCGCGACCCCGCCGGCAGCGCCACCAGGAGCCCCGCCCGGCGCCCGCCACGACCCGCTCACAGCGCCTGCCTCCCGCCGCGAGAACCGCCGCCTGCGCCGCCACCGGC
>JAIROU010000316.1 GCA_031257375.1 Bifidobacteriaceae bacterium | reverse complement strand
CGATCAACTCTTGGCTGATTTCCAGCGCTTCGATCCGCCGGGCTGTCAAAGCCCGCCGCGGCGCGCCCGGTCTCAAGGCGCCCCGCCGTCATCGTGTCCCTCGTCTTCGACAGTTCGGGCAACAGCGACGCGACCACTGCCAGGGCCGGCCCCAACCCGCCTTGGGCGCGTCCGCCTCCCACGGCCCCAAACCACCGGCCCCCCGCGCCGCGCCGGGGCGGGGCGCGCACCTGGTCTGGGAGAGCGGCCCCAACCAGGGGGCCGCCCGCCAACCGGGAGGCAAACCACCATGCCAATCAAAACCACTGTCGCGATGAGCGGGTTCATAGCGGCCACGCCACAGTTGACCTACTCCGAGCAGGGCCGGGCCAGGATGTACGCCAGGGTCGGCCAAGAGCACTGGACCCGAAACGAGGACCGGTCGTTCACCCAAGAGCAGTCCACGTTCCACGACCTGGTGATGTTCGACCGGGCCGCCGAGATCGCCGCCGAACGGTTCAAGAAAGGCGACCGGTTCATAGCCGAAGGCTCCGTCCGCGACTACGAGCGGCCCAACCCCGACGGGACCATCCAACGCGGCCAACAGTTCGCCGCCCGCAGGATCGGCCACGACACCGCCACCACCAACTACCAAATCGACCGCACCCCCAGGCACACCCGCGCCCAACAAGCCGCCGCGCCAGGCCGCGAACAAGCCCAACAGGCCGCCGATGCCGCGCCCGCCGCCCCAGCCCCGGCGCCGGCCCGCGAGCCGCACACCAGCAAGATCATGGTCCTGCCTCCCCCCGCCCCCACCGCCCAGCCGGCGCCAATCGGAATGTGAGGGGGCGCGGCCATGACCGGACAACCAGACCGCGACCCGAACCTGGACGCGCGACACGGCGGCGACGAACCCGACGGCTATGCGGACGACCACCACGGCATCGACCTGAACGACAACGCCTCGGACACCGACGGCCCGCCCCGCCCGATCATCTGGGCGGAACTCTCATCCGAGGACTTGGAGCACGAGTGGCTGGCATTGAACGCCTGGGTCGAAGACGCCCGCCACACCTACCACCTGGCCTCCAACATCGTCCCCCCATACTGGCACCGCCACCAACTCCTGATCGAGCACCTCTCCGCGCTCAGAACCCACTGGCAGGCCGCCCACCACCCCGACCAGGGCGGGTCCGGGCCGTTCGGATGGCTCCGCGACCTGGCCGAATGGATCCCCAGGATGAAAGAGGCCGTCGCCATGCTCGGCACCCGGATCGACTCCGACCGGCCCGCCAAACTCGCGCCCTGGCCCGGCGAACCCGAACCAGACCCCGAAGACCAACTCCCACCCGTCAACCTGGCCAACCGGTACGAAGATTTGGTCGCGGTGATGATGTGGCACGCCGACCGGGCGCGCGCCCAAGAGGACCACTACTACCAGATGGTCGCCGAAGCCACCGCGCACGCCTCAGGAGCAGACCTGTGAACGGGAGGCATCACAGGCGGCGCTCCGCGCGGCGGGCCGAGGCCAAACGCGGGCTAGGGATCAAGACAGTCCGACGTGAGCAGATCGACGCGACCGCGCTGGCGCGGTTGATAGCCCAGTTGGCGATTGAAGACCCGCTCCACGTCAGCCAACAACCAAGGAAGTGAGGCACGCCGGCCCCGAGCGCGGGAACTGATCGGACGTTACAATGTGGGGACAGCACGTCACCTGGGTGCAGCAGTCTTCTCTGGCGGCGGCGGCAACGCCAATGCGTCCAGGCCCGGCTCTAGCGGCCGGGCCTGTCCTGCTTTCTATTTTCCTGTCGGCACCCGGTCCAGGACACCGGCGTGCGGCAACCAGGAAGCAGAGGACGCTATGAACGCCACCCCAGCCACGACGACGACCCAGGGCGCCACGGCCGACCGGGCCGAAGAGCCGGTCAGGGCCGTCGCCTATATCCGCGTCTCGACCAAAGACCAGGCCACGCGCGGCGGCCGGGAAGAGGGCTTCTCCATCCCGGCCCAGCGCGAGGCGATCCGCAAACAGGCGCAGAACGCTGGCGCGGTCATCGTCGAAGAGTTCGTGGAGGCCGGCGAATCGGGCACCACGATGTCTCGACGGCCGGAATTGAAGCGGATGCTGACCTACGTCAGGGAACACCCGGAGATCGACGCCTGCTATGTCCACAAGCTGGACCGGCTGGCCCGCAACCGGGAAGACGACGTGGCCATCAACCTGGCGCTGCGGCAGTGCGGTGTAAGGCTGGTGTCCTGCACCGAGAACATCGACGAGTCCGCCACCGGGGCGCTTGTCCACGGGATCATGGCGTCGATCTCCGAGTTCTACTCCAGGAACCTGTCCACCGAAGTCAAGAAGGGACTGCGGCAGAAAGCCATCAACGGCGGCACCATCAACCGGGCGCCGCTCGGATACTTCAACATCCGCAAACGCGACGCTAACGGCCGCGAGTACCGCACCGTCGAGGTGGACCCGGCCCGCGCCCCGCTCATCGCCTGGGCGTTCGAGGCCTACGCCACCGGG
>JAIROU010000309.1 GCA_031257375.1 Bifidobacteriaceae bacterium | reverse complement strand
AAACAGAAGGACCTCTACCGCGACCTCGGCGCCAAACCGCCAGCCTGACACGCCGGGGGCGCTCCCGGCCGCAGCCGCCGCCAGACAGCCACGTCACTACGACACCGGGAATTCAGGCTTCGACTACGCCGCCATGATGGACTGCGCCCAAATGGCGCTCAGCCTGGAAATCAAAACCATCCCGGCGAAGAAGACCACCGGCAAAGTGGTCGACTTCCTGACCGAGGACGCGCTGCGCGTCCTGCTGGCCCAACCCGACCCAGCCAGACCCACCGGGCCGAGGAACCAGGTGTTCATGGTCGCGATGTACGACACCGCCGCGCGTTGCGCCGAGATGCTCGACCTGCGCGTCCGGGACCTGCGGCTCGACACCGCCCACCCTGTCGCCTACCTCCACGGCAAAGGCGGCAAGACCCGGATCGTGCCGCTGCTGCCGAAAACCGTCGAGCACCTCAAACGCCACCTGCGCCGTTACCACCCTGCCGCGGACGGCGGCGACCTGGTGTTCTTCACCACCGCGCACGGCCGGCGCCAACCGATGTCGCCGGACGCGGTAGCGGCGTTCTTCAAAACCTACGGGGACGCCGCCCGCCGCCAATGCCACGAAAGCCCAGACCGATGCCACCCGCACCAGCTCAGGCACACCCGCGCCATACACTTGTACCGACAAGGCATGCCGCTGCCGCTCCTGTCCGAATACCTCGGCCACGCCTCGGTCGAGTCCACCAAAATCTACGCTTACGCGGACAGCGAGATGAAACGCGCCGCCATCGAGAAAGCCGACGCCCTGCGCGGCGGCCAAGCGCCGCCGCCGCGCGTGTGGGAAGGAGACGAGGACATGATCCTCCAACTCGCCGGACTCACCTGAGCCAAACCAATTATCCCGACATCCGCAGCCCGAACACCCTGGTCAAGGCCGTCTCAGGCGGCTCTATCGGGATTTCTGGGACTGCGGGATAAGACTGACACGGGACCCCACCAGCCAAGACATCTATTGCGGGCACATCTGTCCAGTCGATCTGGGTGATGTCACCCAAGTTCGGCACGCCCGGCCAATGCGCTGCGAACACCCGCGCCACAGGCCCGCTGTTCTCCGAGAACCAGACGGTCTCAGCGTTGAACACCGCTTCAACCGCGAGATCAAGGCCGCCGTATCCGCTGAACAGGCTGGCCGCGAGGCGGCGCCGCGCCCCAGGTTGCGGTTCGGCGTGGTTGTGGTCGCGCATCGGTCGTCGGGCTCCAACAGTTCCGTTTCGGTCCCGGCTGCGGCCGGGATGGTTGCGCTGAAGGTGCTCGTCAAATCCCGCGAACCGTGCCCCTGCCCGGCTGAATTGGACCGCCCAGCCTGGTCAGGTCGTTCGGGCCGTGCCTCACAGAATCTGTTGGCTGTGTGGGTGTCATTGCCAGCGGGTAGTGTTGACTCGACGCGGCCGCACCCGACCACGAGGTATACCGGTGACCATCCCCCAGTTCGATGACGAGGGTTTCCTTCCCCCAGGTCGTTACCGCGCTTTGGGGGACGAGGTGCGCGCCCGGTTCGTGGACCCCTACCCGCCGGACAGCCCGAGGCGCGCGATCTGGGAGGACTGGCTCACCGTCACCGAGCTTCTCAAAGCGACTGTCGGCACGGTTTGCGCGGCCTGGATCGGTGGTTCGTTCTTGTCCGCGAAGCCGGCGCCGGACGATATCGACTCGCTGTATGTCGTGCCGGAGGCGAGCCTGGCGGCCATCGCCGAAACAGACCCGAGGGCGAAGACGCTGCAACTGGTCACCGGCCATGGCCCGCATGGGATCAGGGCTCGCTACGGGCTGCGGGTAGACACTTATCTGCTGTCCTGGGCGTTGAACCCCGCGGGCGCCCCGCGGACCCAGGCTGATGTCTTGTACTGCCAGTGGCGGGGCTATTGGGACGACTTCTGGCTCAGGCGGCGTTCTGGTGCGAAAATGGACGTGCCGAGACCGGAAGACGCGCTGCCGCGGCGGGGATATGTGGAGGTGATTCTCGATGGTTACAACGTCTGAGCGGGCCGCGGCGCTGCGCCGGGAGATCGAGGCCAGCGACACGCGGGTCACCTGGCGGACGCCCGACGACCTGGCCAGGCGGTCCATTGAGGCGATGGCCGCGTACTCGGGCGCTCCGCGGCTGGTCTCGCGTGGCACGCTGCACCTGACAGGGGAGGGCGTGGTGGGGGCGTCGGCGCCGATGGATCACGTCGCGCAGGTGATGGCCGCGTTCCAGCGCCTGGTGACGGCTTGGGGCGCCGCCCTTGAGGGCGTCAAGAGCCTTAGGGGCGCGTTCTCGGTCGGCATCCAGGCGAAGACCCGGCTGCGGTTGGTCGCCGGGATCGCGCCCGGTTCTGTGGTGCTGAACCTGACCCCGGACTTGCCGCCGGCGGACGAGTTGACTCCGGGTGGGCAGGCGGTCCTGTTCGGCCAGCCCGTCTCCCAACGCCTTGATCAGGTTCTCGAAGAGGTCTCTGCGGTGGTGCGGGAGGCGGCGGCGGTCGGCCCGGACGCGGGCGACAGCGAACTGGTCGCCAAGCTGGCTGACCGTGGTCCTCGCGCGGCTTCGTGTTTGCGTTCGTTCGGGGACCAACTCGCCCAGGGACGGTTCGACCTCGACCTCGAATGGGCGGAACCGAACCGGCCGACCTATCGGGGCAGCATCACCGCTTCCCAAGCTGGCCACCTGGCGAAGGTCATCACTGGCCGGGACTTGGACCAGGGCGAGGTGGTCATCACGGGCGTGTTGCACACGGTCAGCGATGCGGGCGTGCCGTGGGAGGTCGAGGCGGCGGGGCAGCGGTTCCGGGTCAAGCGCGGCACTGTCACCGCCGAGACGGTTCGCGCCGCCCGCCCCGGCGTTGGCGACACGGTGACGATCACAGCGCAGATGTCGCTGAAGGACGGCCCCGGCGGCGAGAAGGTCGAATACCGCGCGACCGCCGTCGAAGTCGTGGGCGAGGACACTCCGCACGGCATCGTCGAGCGCGGCAACTGACTGCGGGCGCCCCCGGAGTCGAACGCTCCCCGTGTCGCACATTCTGCGCACATGGGATCGACCACGAGCCGCATTTGGCGGCATCGCCCGGCAACTCTGACCGCCGCGTAACCCCAGGTCAGAAGCACTAAACCGCACCTGGCGGCAACCCCCGGCAAACAGCGGAAACCCCGTCTGATTAGTGAAGAGGTCGTGGGTTCAAATCCCGCCAGCCCGACTTTGCAGGGCTGTGACCTGCGAAAACGCTCGTAGAAGTGGTTGGTTTTGGATCGGTGACCGCTCGATTCGGATCACCACCGCCGGGAGAATCGGCCCGATCCGACAGATCGCCACTTTCAAGGCCAACTCGCCGCGGGTGTTCGACTTGGCGAGGCTCGCGGACGGCTGAACCGGAAGCGGCGGAAACGTGCCCCTGACCGCGAAAACAGGGCCAACCAGCAGCAGGCCCCCGCCTCTGGTGTGATGCCGCTCGCCGGGACGCCGGGACAACGGGCGGGCGGCTGGTGGGGTCCGGTCAACCCGGACGGCAACCGAGGGGTCGCGTCGAGCTTGCCCGAGGGGACCCCAGTCGTCACCGTCGTACAGGTTCGTTCCGCCACTCCGTTGGGGGAGGGGGATGTCCGGCAGGCTTAGGGCTATGTACGTCGGCGGCGACTCGGCGGGGAGGTTGTGGTGTTCGCGTCCGACCAGGGAGCCCAACTCGGCGGACAATTGGCGTTGCACGGCGACATGGGGAACGTGAGTGTCTTGAAGGGCCAGGTCCAAAACGAGTTCAGGCTGGTGGCCTGGGCCAGGATCACCTCGGAACGGGCCAATGCCCACAGCCCGAGCCGGGGCTTGGACCGCCGCGGAGTCATCATGCTGCAAGCGCGCGACATGCCCCTCCACGACGACTATCTGTAGCCCCAGTGGCACCGCCGATGCCGACCGGCAGAGCGAGCTTTGGATGCCAACCCCTGGCAATGGGCCTTCATCGCGCTGCTCTACGAATCGCTCGTGACCTGCGAGAAGTGTCCGTCCCCGACCCTGCCTCTGCTGGGGCTTCGCTGTGGTTTTCTTGACGGTCCCGCCCGTGCCCCTGGTCGAAGAATCCGATGGCGACGTTGGTTCTGCACACGGCGGCTGCCTCAGGCGATGCCGCGTGCCGGGACCGGGCCTCGGCGGCACAACCCGCTTGGGCGTGTTGACGCTGCTGCCGGGGCCGGTAGCTGATCCGCGTAGCGGTGGCAGCCAGCTTGATTTGGGGGCATAACGCTCGGCGTCAGGTCAGCAGGTACGGGCAGGACCAATGCGCCAGGCCAAGAAGGCGTGCTCGGCAATTCCAAGAAACAGTGAGGGGCGGACGCTGAATCACGTCCGCCCCTCAACTCCTTAGCGTTGCGGTGCCTAACTCGAAACCCCCGAGGGGGAGACAGCCAGAGGGATGTGTTTGCCGCAAGGCGTTGCAACTAGGCTACTCGACGTGCAAATCGGCGGCAACCAACCCAATCCAATCCCGGCTGGCGTGCCGTTGTCGCCGCAGGCAACGCTGCTCTTGTTGGGCCGGGCCCGCTTCCAACGGTACCTCTCAGCCGTCGGGGGCGACGACCAAACGGCCCTGGCGCTCTACGCCTGGAACGCTGGAGTGGCCGCTGCCGCCCTGACCGAGGTTTGGCACCTTGAGGTCGCCATGCGCAACGCCTAACACCGCGAGTTAGCGGCTCGGTACCCCGACTGGATTAGTCCCGAGTCGCCGTTGTGGGAACGCCGAACCGGCAACCGGCAGCGGCAGGCCGCCCAGGCGGAAGCGAACGCCCGGACCCTGGATTCGCTCGTGGACGCGGGGGCCGGTCGCCGCGCGAGCGACGACAACGTGATCGCCCGCACCTCCTTTGGAATGTGGTGCAACCTGATCGACCCGCACCGCGAGCCGATCCTGTGGACCAACCTTCTCGCCCGCGCCTACCCGCCGGGAGCCGTCCGAGGCCCATTGTTCCGCTTGTCTCTCAACGCCCTGGGTTTCAGGAACAGGTTGTCGCACGCCGAGCCGGTCTTCGGGAGGACCACCTCGCTGCCCGAGCGCGTCCGCCAGGTCCGTGTCCTGCACGCTTTGATTTCGCCCGCGTCGGCCGATTGGGCGGCACGCCGCTTCGACGTCGCGGGCATGATCGCCCGGTGCCCCGTGCGGGGCTGGTCGAATGGCCGCAAGCGCTGCGCCGACCGCCGAGCGCTTTGCTGGTGGCCCGGCCGTGACTACCGAGGGCCACAGGATTGCCGCTACCGAGACGGGGATTGTTGTGACGGTCCCCGCTAGGCCAGCAGCGCGAAGCAGTCGCGCGCCGTGGCGTCGGCAAGAGGGCACCGCAGATGGTGGGTTCGGCTGCTTTGCTCGTGCGCGAACCCGCTCGAACCGCCGGGGCGGGCGTGTCCCAGGCGCGGCCGAGCGCGGGCGCGCGGTCACAGCGCGAGGCCGTTGCCGGCTTGGCGGCTCGGGGCGGGTGGCATCGCGAACGCGCTACGACGCCGGACAGGCGCCGCCGGGGCTGGTGAACAGCAGGTCGTCCGGCTTCTTGCCGTGCGCGAACCGGTTGATCGCGGGCAGCAGCGAATCGGGCAGCGGGACTGTGCGCGTCTTGCCTGATTTCGGGGCGCGCGCCTCGGGGACGCCTTCTGGCTGGTTGCGCGTGACCAGGAGGCGCGGCATCGGCTGCCTGGCGAAGTCGCGGACCAGCATGGCGCGGGCCTCTCCCCACCGCAGGCCGGTGCGGGCGAGGACTTGGACCAGGTCGGCGTAGACGGGGCTGGTCTTGGCGACGGCTTGGACCACTGCGGCCAGTTCGGCGGCGGGCAGCGGGCGCATGTCTTCGCGGGCGCGGCGGTCCTTTGGAGGCTGGGCCGCTTTGACGGGGTTGGCGGCGACGCACCCTTCTTGGGCGCACCAGGTGAAGAACGATGACAGGGACTCGCGGTGCCGCTTGACTGTGGTCGGGGCTAGCCCCTGGGCGAGCATGCCGTCTTGCCATTTCGCGACGGCGGCGCTGGTGACCTGGGCGACATGGAGCTTGCGGAACCACGCGGGCAGCACTGGTTCGGCGCGGGAGGCGCCCGAGCGCTGGCCCGCCGTCGGCAGCAAGAACCGGTCGGTCGCCAGCGTTGTCGGGCTGACATGGCCTTCGCGTTGCTCCAGCCAGTCCCCGATCAGGTCTTCGACGGCGACTCTGCCCAGGCGGGGGTCGTGGCCGTGCTCTTCGAAGGCGGCGCGCCGGCGGCGCCCCCATTCGGCGGCGGCGCTGAGCAGTCGGCCGGAGGCGCTGCCTTCGCTGATCTCTCCCATCAATCCTCCTAATGTTTTGGCGAGTACATGTCATTGAACCACACAACCCGCCTACTCGCAAGTACATGAGATTGTTCGGGTTTTCCGGTAGGCTGTCCGTGTGCAACCTCTCCAGCGCCAGCTCGCGGACCAGTCGGCCGACGGCCTGCTGGCGCAGGCGGACCTGCCGCCGGGCTGGCACCTGCCGGACCGGTTCACCGGCGAGCGGGCGGACGACGCTAGTTCCCAGGTCGACGTTGTCCTCGGCTACGACGACCAAGCGGCGCCGAGGGCTGGAGGCGACGGGCAGCGGGGTTCGGAGCAGAACGAGACGGCGGACGGCCGGTGGCGGTACATCGAGCACACGGCGACGGGGACGCGCGTGCTCATCCGCCTCCAACGCCAGACGTTCGCCGTGCCGGAGGAGGTCCGCATCACCGGGGTCGTGCACCTCCCCTGGCGTCCGGGCGGCCCGATCACCAGCCAGGACCTGCGGCAACTGCCGACCGCGCGGATCGAGGCGGCGATCAACAAGCGGCTGTTCGCGATGAAGCGGGTGGGCGCGGCGCAGTCCGGGAAGATCGCGCTGCCGAGCGGCCGCAAAGTCCGCGAGAAGGACCTGCTCGCGCCTCTCGGCGACCCGAAGAAGACCCCCGACTTTTACGAGCTTGTCGCCCTCCAGCACGCCCGGCTGGCCGCCGATGGCGACACCAACCCGACCGCGACGATGGCGCGGACCAGCGGCGTGGCGCTCAGCACCGCCCAAGGCTGGGTCGCCAAAGCCCGCGCCCGCGGCCTGCTGCCCCCCGGCCGCCGCGGACGCGCCGGGTAGCGCCGCGGCGGTAAGCTTGACATATTGCGCCCCGCCGCCCTCCGGGATTGGCGGGGATTTTTCTTCCCGGCAGGCGCGCTCCCACCCGTCAAGTGACCCCCCCCCCGGGGCTTTTCGTTCCTTTCGAGTGATGGTAGCGTGGGGCGCATGTCGAACCTGATAGCCGAGCTTGGCCCCAACGACCTCGAATCCCGGACGGCCCTCGCCGCCGACCCGACCAGTCCGGGCGCATCCGGTCATCTGGTGGTGATCGACGGCGTCGAGTATCCCCTCAGCGGCAGGGCCCGCGACGCCCTGGTGGAGAGCCTGGCGGCGTTGGGCGAGGGGGAGCGCGTCCAGGTGGTGCGGCTGCCGGAGATGCTGTCCACCCAGGAGGCGGCGGACCTGTTGCGGGTCTCGCGCCCCACCCTGGTCAAGATGCTCGAGGACGGGGTCTTGCCCTTTGAGCGGCCTGGCACGCACAGGCGGGTGCCCAGGGCGGCCGTGACGGAGTTCTTGGAGACCAGGCGCGCGCGGCGGCGGGCGGCGTTGAGGGAGATGGCGGCGGCGTACCAGCCGGAAGGCCCGGATCAGATTGTCGCGACACGTTGACGCCTGTCGCCGTCCTTGACGCCTGCGTCTTGGTCCCCTACCACTTGGCCAACGTCCTGCTGACGTTCGCCGAGGCCGACCTGTTCGAGCCCCGCTGGTCGGAGCGGATCGTGTCCGAGGCCGCCCGTGCCCTGGCCGAGAAGCTGGGCATCCCGCCTGAGAAGGTCGCCAAGCGGATGGCGGCGATGGGCGAGGCGTTCCCCGAGGCGGCGGTCGCAGGCTTCGAGCCGCTGGAAGCGGGACTGGGTTGCGATCCCAAGGACAGGCATGTGCTGGCGGCGGCCATCGCCAGCGGCGCTGAGTACGTGGTCACCTTCAACCTGCGGCACTTCCCCGAGGCGGACTGCAAGCCGCACGGGATCAAGGCCGTCCACCCGGACGCCTTCCTGCTTGAGCTCCTCGCAGGCGGCCCCGCCGAGGCTGCCGCAGCCCTTGAGGAGTGCGCCGCCGGCCTGGCCAACCCGCCCATGACGCCCGGCCAGGTGCTCTCCCAAATGGCCGATGCCGCCCCAGGCTTCAGCGACGCCATGCGCCAGGTCATCGGAGACGCCGCCCGCCCCTGACCGACCCGTCCAACGGCGCGACACCACTGCCTGACTCCTTGATCCCCACTTGCCTCTTGGCTTTCTGAGTGAATGGACGTATGCTACCTAAGGTAGTTGCGAGAACATGACCAAAGGGGCTTGGGGTGAAGGGCGGCGTGATCCTGTTCCGGGGCACCGGCGCTGACGCGCGCCGCTACCTGGAGGCAGACCGGTCGCGGGCCGACGACTACTACCTCGAAGGCGGCGACGCGCTGGCCGTGTTCGCCGCCGTGAACGGCTCCGGCACGGTGACGGACGAGGGAACGTTGACCCCCGAGGGCTACGCGGCGTCGGTGGACTGGACGGACCCGCTGACGGGTGAATCGATGGGCAGGCCGCGCCTTCCCGGCGCTGACAGGCGGGGATCGCCCCGGTTCGCCGAGATGGTCATCAACGTGCCGAATTCGCTCGCGGTCGCCGCGGCGCTGCATCCCGCTGTGAGCCAGGCCTTGGACCGGGCGCGGCGCGACGCCGCGGCCGAGATCCGCTCGTGGCTGGGCCGGCACTCGGTCACGCGGATCGGGCCGCGCGGGAACCAAGAAGGTGTGCCGGTCGAGCACCTTCAGACCGTCGCCGTCTCCCACAAGACATCGCGCGCGGGGGACCCTCATAGGCACATCCACTTCCAGATCGGCACGCGGGTGCGGGCGCTGGGCGGCCAATGTTGTCGCCTGGTGCCGCCGCGCCAACCAGGCGCGGCGCGCTGTGGCTCAGACCGAACGCCTTCCGCTCGACCAGGCCTGCGCCCTGGTGCGCGCACGGCCCGACGCAAGCCCAACGGACAGCCCCGAGAGGGCGGGGAACCATCCGGCCCGGCAGGCATCGACGCCAGTTCACCGGCCCCCGAGACCAGCCGCCGCCGGTCTCTAGCGGCTGCATCAAGTGCGTATTCCGAAGGTCGGCGCGCGCCGCGCCCTGATCGTGTCAGAGCCAATCCCTAGGATTGGTTCCCATGAACTTGACCGTCGAGGAGCTCCTCGCTGGACTGGCCTCCAGCGCGACCTCGGGACGGGACAAGGGCGACCGGTTTGAGCGTTTGGTCAAGCGGTTCCTCGCGGTGGACGCCGCGTGGTCTCAGCGGTTCGCCGAGGTCTACCTGTGGTCGGAATGGCCTGGACGCCAGAACCAGCCTGACCGGGGCATCGACTTGGTTGCGGTCGAGCGCGAAACCGGGGCGCTGGTGGCTGTGCAGTGCAAGTTCTACGCGCCCGGCCATTACCTGACCAAGCCTGACATCGATTCGTTCCTGTCCGAGTCCGGGAAGCACCCGTTCGCCGCCCGCCTGGTGGTCTCCACTACCGACCGTTGGAACAGCGCCGCAGAGGCCGCCATCCAAGGCCAGCAGATCCCCGTCACGCGGATCGGCTTGACGGACCTGCTGGCGTCCTCGATCGATTGGTCCCAGTTCTCGTTCGCGGAACCCGAACGACTGGAGCGCAGGCCCCGCAAGCAGCTACGCCCACACCAGGCCAAGGCGATGGAGGCGGTGCGCGTAGGCTTCCAGGACGGCGACCGCGGCAAGCTGATCATGGCGTGCGGCACCGGTAAGACGCTGACCAGCCTGCGGATCGCGGAGGATCTGGTGGGCGCTGGCGGGAGCGTGTTGTTCCTGGTGCCGTCTATTGCGTTGGCGTCGCAGAGCTTGAAGGAGTGGTCGCAGGAGGCGACCGTCCCGCTGCGGACGTTCGCGGTGTGCTCGGATCCGAAGGTCGGCAAGCGCTCCGCCTACGAGGACATCTCGGTGGTCGACTTGGAGATCCCGGCCACTACCGACCCGGCCAGGTTGGCGGCC
>JAIROU010000107.1 GCA_031257375.1 Bifidobacteriaceae bacterium | reverse complement strand
ACTGCCTGGCATCCTCCTGGTGCCCGTTCGAGGGGACGGTGGCGGACGCGAAGGCCCAGATCCACCAGCTTTTGGTGGACATCGAGGCTCAGCCGATGCCGGTCGAGCCGGGCGGGCGGGACCTGACCGTGCCGCTGGCCATGAGCGGGATCATCGTGGCGTTGTACGAGGACGCCTACTGGCCGGTCGAGACCGGGGCGCTGATGCTGGCGTTGGAGGGCGACGGCTCGAGCCTGTTGATGCTTTCGGACGCCTATTACGAGCGTGAGAACGGCGAGTATGTGTCGAACATGATGGAGGCGTTCGTGGCGATCAACTGCCTGGACGACCGCCCGCCGTCCGACCTGGCGTCGGCCGAGGCGCACGCGGCGGCGCTCAGGGAGGCGTCGCCGACGTTCGGGGAGTGGTGGGGGTTCGGGGAGAAGCTGTGCGAGGTGTGGCCCCACCCGCAGGTCGGCGAGCCGCACGCGATCACGGCGCCGGGCGCCGGTCCGATCCTGGTGGTCGGCACGACCGGCGACCCGGCCACCCCCTACCACGGGGCGGTCGCCCTGGCCGAACAATTGGAGTCCGGCGTGCTGTTGACCTTCGAGGGCGAGGGCCACACCGCCTACGGCCGCTCCAACGACTGCATCACCCAAGCCGTCGACACCTACCTCCTCGAAGGCACCCCACCCGCGGACGGCCTAACCTGCTAACGCGAAACTGAACGCAACCGCGGGTCAGGGCGTCGCACCTAACGTTATGTCCGAATGCCCAGTTCCCCCATGGCGGCCCCCGCCGCAGGCGGGCTGGGTGGCTAAACCCAACCCGCACCCCAGGGCTATGGCCAAAGTGGCGGCCCCGGGTCGCTGGCCGATGTGGCCGGCGCCCGGCCGAGTCGGCCAGAGCCGGCCGAGGCCGGCACTCGTCGCGGGCTGCCGCGTCGACCTCAACACTTCTTCCGGGCTCCCCGGTCGAGACCAACATTTGTCGCGTGGTTTCCGGTCGAGACCAACATTTGTGGCGTGGGCCTTTTCGCGTTGTGGCTGGTCAGCGGCTTGCTGGTGGTTTCGGGGGCGCGCGAATTGTTGGTCTCGATTGAAAAACCCGCGCGAAATGTTGGTCTCGATGAAGAAACCCGCGACAAATGTTGGTCTCGATGGAGAAGCCCGGCGGAAATGCCGGCCGCGGCCATCCGCGCGGGCGAGCGTCCGGGGCCGGGCCCGGGGGCGGCGGGCCCCGTCCGCGCCCAGGCGAAGCGCCTCCCCCGCGCCCGTCGATCAAGTCCTGCAGGGCCGCCTCCAGCAGGCGGCGCATCGCCTCGTCCGCGCGGGTTTGGTGGGCGCGCGGCGAAGGCTTGACCGCGGGATCGGATCCGGCGAGCCTTTAGCGGCAAAGGCCACGCGGGCGGGGTTCTTGGCCATATCCTTAGATTTGTCTGTGTTCGCCCGAGCCGCCAGCGTGGCTCGAGACCGATTCCGGGGGAAAGCCGTTGAACTCTGGGGCCAAGAGCGTGTGGGGCCGCTGCCTCGCCGCCGCCGCGGCCGTGCTGCTGGTCGGCGCGCTTGCGCTGTCGATCGCGGTGGGCGGCGTGCCGCTGGTTGTCCAGGGCCGGGCTCTGAGCGTCCACAGCGATTCGATGTCCCCGGCTTTTGATCGCGGCGATGTGATTGTGGTGCGCGGCGTCAAGGACGTCGCGGCGATCAAGGTCGGCCAGATCATCAGCTATCGCACCGGCGGGCCGAACTCGTCGGTGCTGACCAGACGAGTGGTGGGCGAGGAAACCGAGGGCTCCGAGCGGGTGCTGATAGCTCAGAGCGACGCCGAGTCGACGCGCGATCAAAGCGCCGTGGCGGAAGATCAGATAGTCGGAGTGTACATGTATCGCATCCCCAAACTCGGCTACGCGGTGGGCTGGGTCGAGCAGCACGGCATTTGGCTGGTGGCGGTCGGCTCGTCGTTGGTGCTGGTGATCGCTGTGGCCCTGTTTGTGCTCGTGCGCCGCCGCTCGGCCAGGATCAAGGCCGATGCCGCGCGCCAGAACGCCGCCCAACCGGCCGCAGGCCCCGGCGCACCGCCGGACGGCGGGTCGCCAAGCCGCCGAGCGCTCCGCCAACCGCCGGAGGGCAAATCAGCCAACCGCCAGCGGGTCGGCCAGCCGCCGGAGGCCAGGTCGCCAGGCCGCCAGCGGACAGATCCGCGGCCCCTCGACCGCCAGCCGCCGCCGGGGCGCCCCGGCCAGGCCCCGCCCGACCAGCCGTTCGACCCCCGGGCGGGCCGGGCGGACCAGGCGCCTGACAGCCGGGAACCGGCGTCCGATGCCGTGCGGGCAGCTCACGCCGCCGGGCCGCTTGGCGTTGAGGCCGGGCGGCCGCCGGATCGCCCCCGGTCTGGCCGGGTTTCCCCGGGCGGGACCAGGACCAAACCGGTGCCCTGGCGCCCCGGCCCGACCGCCGGAGGCGGCCGCACCCGGCCGAACGTGCCGACCTGGGACGAGGTCGCCGCCGCCGGGCGGAACGCCGCCCCGCCAGCCGAACGGCTGGTGACCACCCGTCCCGAGACGATGGCCAAGCCGGTGGCGTTCGTGCCCAAGGGACCGGCCATGGAGGGTCATTCAACCGGCCAACTGCCGGTCCGCCAGCCCCAGCCGATCACAGGCTCGTCGGTCGCGGACCGGATCCCGCACGCCCGGATCCCAGCCCAGCGGTCCGGCGGAACCGGTGAACTCGCACCGCCGGCGCCCCCGCCAGACCCGCCCAGGCGGGCCGAGGTCCCGATCGCCCAGCGCATACCGCGGGCGCAGACCCCGCCCAGCCCGTCCCCGCCGCGCCAACCGGGCCAACCGCGCCAACCGGGCCAATTCCCGGCGGGCGGGCGGACGCAGCGCGCCCCGCTGACGCGCGCCGCCGCCCGCGCCCAAGCCGCCGCCTCAGCGCAAGGCCTGACGGCGGCATCGGGCAACATGACGTCTACTGACACGTCATCGTTCGACGTGCTGAAACAAAAGGCCGCCCAAGTCATGCACGAGAGCGGCGAGTTGCGGCTGGAGCGGTCCTCCAAACCGCGCCTGATAACCCACCACCCGCCGACCCTCGACCAGTCGCGGCCCTGGCTGGACGCCCTCGAGTCGCGCCGCCGCCAAGACTGAGCGCGCGCCCCCAAGCGCGCCTGCTCAGCCGGTCTGAGCGGGCCGCCGCCGGGCGCCTATTTGGTCAGGTCGTGGGCCATCTCGTCAAAAGCGGCGATGTAGGCGTCGATGGCCTGGTCGGTGTGGGCGACCGAGAGCGTCCATTCCTCTTCGCGGCCCGGCGTCATGAAGATGCCGCGATTCATGTTGAACAGCCAGGCCAGGTCCGTCAGCGGGACGTTCTGGTTGGCCAGGAAGGTCTCGTAGTCGACAATCTTGGTGGGCGAGAAGGTGACGCAGCCCTTCGAGGCCAGCGAGACTGTGTAACCGGGCAGGTTGTGGCGCCTGATGACGTCGGTGCAGCCGTCGGCGATGCGGTCGGCCAGGTGGTTCAGCCATTGGTAGGCCTGGGGCGTGAGGACCTTTTCGAGCGAGGCGCGAGCGGCGGCCATCCCGAGCGGGTTGCCGTTGTAGGTGCCGACTTGGTAGACCGAGTGGTCCTCGACCACGGACATGACTTCCTCGGTGCCGCCGATGGCGCCGGTCGGCAGCCCGCCGCCGAGCGACTTGGCCATCGTCACCATGTCCGGCTGGACCCCGAACAGCTCGGTGGCGCCCCCGGCCGCGATCGTCAGCCCGGTTTTCACCTCGTCAAATATGAGCACGATGCCGTGCCGCCGGGTGATCTCGCGGACCTCCTCCAGGTAGCCCGGCTCGGGCAGGACCACGCCCAGGTTCATCATGGCGGCCTCCATGATGACGCAGGCCGGTTTGCGCCCCTCGGCCGCGAGGCGCTCGATCCGCCGTTCCATGGCCCCGGCGTCGTTGAAGGGCACGGCGATGGTCATGGCGGTGGTGGCGGCCGGGATGCCGGCGCCGTAGGCCAGGGAGGCCAGGTTCTCGCGGTCCCCGATCTGGTCGTACGGCACGCCGATGGACACCATCACGGTGTCGTGGTGGCCGTGGTAGGAGCCGAAGATCTTCATCACGGTGTCGCGCTTGGCGTAGGCCCGGGCGATCCTGATGGCGTCCATGGTCGCCTCCGAGCCGGAGTTGACGTACCGCCACTTGGCCATGCCGAAGCGCCTGGCCAGTTCATTGGCCACGGCGATGGCGTCCTCGGTGGGGGCCGCGAAATGGGTGCCGTGCGGGTAGCGCTCGGCGATCGCCTGGCCGATCACCGGGTGGGCGTGGCCCTGGACCATCGAGCCGAAGCCGTTGTGGAAGTCGAACATCTCGTTGCCGTCGACGTCCCAGACTTTCGGCCCCTGGCCGCCCTGGAGGTAGATCGGCCAGGGGTCGCGCAACTGGTATGAGCTGGCCACCCCGCCGCTCAGATGCTCGGACGCCCGCCGGTAGTACTCCTGCGAAGCGGGTGTGCGCTGGTTGAGGCGAGCTTCTTCGCGGGCCGTCAACTCTGCGACGCGGGTGGGATCAATCTGCACATATGACACTTTGGACTCCTTGAAGGGATGGGTCGGGTTCCCCAACTTTACTGCGCCCGTGTTACAAGGAGGGTTCGCGGGTTCGCGGGCGGCCAAAAGGGAACCGAACTCCGGTGGCGGGACGAGGGCTCGTACTCCCGGTCCGCCGTCCGCACCACAGTGAAGCATCGTATTATGATGCGCACTGTGCGCACCACGATAGACCTTCCTCCGGCGCTTCACATCAGGATGCGCCGCCTGGCCGCAGATCGCGGACAGTCGCTGTCCGCCACGGCGTCTTCGCTGATGGCGCTGGGGCTGGAGGCGCTCGGAGAACCCTCGCGGGTCACCATCAATTCGCTCACCGGGCTTCCCAACATCGATCTTGGCCGGGCTTTCACCCAGGCGGAGATCGACGCGCTGATGGATGAGGACCAGTGACCGAGCCGGTCTATCTCTTGGACGCAAGCGTCCTGATCGCTTTGGTCCACCAGAACCACCCGGCCGCCCCAGTCGCCAACGATTGGTTCTCCAGGGTTGCTCGATTCGCAACTTGTCCGATCACCGAAGGCGCCCTGGTCCGTTTCCTGGTCCGCACGGGCGAGACTCAAAGCACCGCGCACGCGACCCTGGTCTTGGTGGCCGCCCGCGCCGGTCACGAGTTCTGGCCGGATTCGCTGCCGTATGCCGACGCCGACCTCGCGATGGTCCGCGGCCACCGGCAAGTCGCCGACGCCTACCTGGTGGCCCTGGCCAAGGCCCGCGGCGGTCGCCTGGCCACATTCGACCGCCCTTTGGCGGACGCCTATCCGGCCACCGCCACTCTGGTGTCCTAACAGGTGGATGATGCCGTCCGGTCGCCCGCGCGCTCCGCCACCTATCCGCAAACCCCCAAGTCAGCCTGCAAATCACACGACTTTGAACTCGCCCTGGGTCAGTGCTCGGGCGGCGGCCCGTGCGCGAACAGCTCGTCGAGGTCGTCGAAGGCATTCTCCAGACGCTCGGCGTGATAAAGGCCGTACATCGAGAATACGAAACCAGTTAATCCCGCCGCGTCCAATCGCTCCAGCACCTGCCCTCCCGTCTGCCCCTTGGCAGCGCCGTACCGCTCAATCAAGTAAATGAAAAACTCGGTCTCGCGGTCCATCACGCCACCAAGTACACCGAATTGCGCGGGTCACCCGTGGCCCGTTCCGTCTCCCACATGTCAAACACGGCGAGCGGCGCAAAATGCCATAGCTTCAGGTCGTCATCGGCCAGCATCCGGTACGTCTCCGAGCGGGTGAACTGCCGCAACGCGTCGAGCGGGGCGAAACCGTACCACTGAGAGATCAGCGCGCTGACATGGCGGTCAAAGAAATCCAAAGTCCGAGGAGCGGTAATCATCGCGCTGCGCAACTCCCTTCGAAAGCCAAGTGATCCAAAGCCGCGCGCGTCAAGAACGCGAACTGATCCGCGAGCCGCTGCGGCAACAGGCGGGTGACCGCCTCGCTGGCCGTGTATTTGCCATCCATATAGTCGTCGATCACAGCCAGCGTCGTGTCATTCGCCACCGGGCCCGCCACGATGTCGTTGGGTTCGCCCGGAGGGGTTCGGCGCCGGTTCGCCACGACAAAATCAAGCCACTCTTTGGTGGGCCCGTCGAACGTCAGAGCGCGAAGCCGAAGCCCGGCCTCGGCCGTATTGAAAACAAAAGTGCTCACGACCGGTTCTCCCCGGCGAAGTCGCCGGGCCTTCAGCACCGCCCAGCGTTCCGCTTGGCCGCGGTCCGAAGTCAGGTAGAAGCCGGGGCCAAAGTCGAGCGCCCGGGCGGGCATCATGATCTGCGGTGCGCTCACGACCACATTGCTGCCGTGGAACAGCGTCATTGTCGCATCCGACGCGGTTTGGCTCCGCATGATCCAGCTCTCCTTTCGGATTCCATGATTGCACGGTCGTCACGCAGCGGCTCGCTCTCTACGCGGAGATGCCTCGTTCGCGAGCCACATGGCGTCCATTGTGCCGCGCACGGCGACGCCAGCCGCCTCCCGGGCTCTTGTCATAGTCTTGTCGTCCGTAATGACGTAATCGATGGCCTCTGCCAAGAGGCTGGCGGTGGCCTTGAAGGTGTTCCCGGCCCCGTTGTTTTCCTCCAGCATCAGTGTGGCGGCCCGCCACTGCGGCGTGTAGCCGAAGTCCTCGGAGACGCCCTTGACCCGTTCGATCGGCGAAAGCTCGAAGAGCTCTTTTAGGCTCGCCTTGGTTCCCCGGCGCCCAAGAGGATTGTCGCCGGGTTCGGGGTCGCTGCTCCCGCGGGGTGCCCCTGACAGCCGGATAGGATCATTCCGTGGGCGCGGCAGTCAGCATCCGAGAGGTCAACCAGAGCACGGCCGCAGGCTTTCAGCGCGGGCGTTTCAGCGCGGGCGTGACGGTGAAGAATTGATTGTGACGAACGGCGATCGCCCGGCGGCGAGGATCATCCCCTTTAGGGCGCGCGGCGGCTACGAACGGCTCGTGGCCGAGGGGGCGGGTCATCCCGGCGCGGACTCGGGCGCCCTTCCGGCCGACGTCTCGGCCGAGCATCGATTTCGACCTCGACCAGGTCCTCGAGGCGGAACGCGCCGAACGCGGTCCTGGCGACCTGTGATTCACCTGGACACGTCGGCGTTCCTGGGCGGGTCGCCCAGCGGCCCCGCCGACCTGGGGGCGGCCCTGGCGCGAAGCGCCCAAGTTGTGATCGATTGCGCTGTGATCCGGCGCGCCCGTGCGATTCCCGAAGTGGTCAAGCCTCTCGGCGCGATCCACATCGCCAGCGCCGAAACTCTTGGCGATGACCTCGAGCGCGTCGTGACCTGCGATCGCGCCACGGCGTCCGCCCCTGGGGCTGGCGGCGTGCCGTGCGCTGGCGCCTCCGCCTCGGCCGGCAGGCGACTGAGGTCCGATTCCCCGGGCCGTTCGGCTGGGCCGAACGTAATTGGGCTGTGCGAGTGACGGCGGGCAGCCGAAGGCTGACCAGCGGAAACTCCCCACCTACGGCGTGGCGCCAGGAAGGCAAGCAGAGTTTTGGCCTAGGAGGTCGGCCTGTTCGCCGACCTCTTAGGTTCAGGCTGTCGATCGGCGTGATGGCGTTGGCCTTCGGCGCCCTGCACAGCTGGCGCGCGGGAGCGCCCGGCTTCACCTGGGACGAGTCCGTGACGGTCATCGCCAGCCGGATGCCGCCGCCCGACCTGGCCAAGATGTGCTTTGGCTACCACGATGCCGTGCACTTCTTCTACTACGCCTTCATCCGCTTGTGGGCCGGGGCGTTTGGGAGGGGGGAGATGGCGCTGCGGGCGCCGTCTGCGCTGGCCGTGGCCGTGGCCGTCTACTTCACAGTGCTGATTGGGCGGCGCCTGAAGAACACCGCCGTGGGGGTCGGAGCCGGGTTGGCGCTGGGGTTCCTCCCCGCCGTCGCCGCGCACGCGCTCGACGCCAGGCCCTTCGCGTTGGCCATGGCCGCCGCCGCCGGTTGGACTTGGGCTTTGGTCCGCCCCGCCCGGCGGTGGTGGGTGTACACGCTCTGGGGCCTGGGCGCCGTGTCGTTGTCGTTCTACACCGCGATGCTCCTGGTCCCGCATGCTTTGTGGCTGGTGGCGGGCGGCCTGGCGGGCGGCCTGGCGGCGGGCGACCCGGCGCGGCCGGTCGAGCGGCGCCGATTTGGGCGCGCCGCCGCGCCGGTCGCCGGCGTCGCGGTGGCGCTGGCCGGGTTGGCGCTGGGGCAAAGGTCGCAGGTCCGCTGGCTGGCCAAGTTCGGGGTGAATGTCGAGGATCAGTTGGTGAGCCCGTACTTCGCGGCGGACGGCCGTTCGGCGCTGATCGCCTGGGGCTCGATCGTAGTCGGCCTCTTGGTGATCGCGGTTCGCGCGATCGCGCGGCGCGGGCGCGCGGCGCCAGCCCCCGGCGCCGCCCAGGACCGGGCGGGCGGCGCCGCCGAAGGGCACACGGGCGGCCGTCTGCGGGGCCTTCGCCTTCGCCTTCGCCTTCCCGGCCCGCTGCTGGTGGCCGGGTGGCTGGTCTTGCCCCAGACGGCAGTCGTGCTCGCGCACACCTTGGTGACGCCATCCTTCGCGCCGCGCTATTTGTTGTTCGCCGCTCCGGCTTTGGCGCTCGCCTTGGCTTGGACCGCCCGGTCCGCGCTGGCGAACGCGGGTCTGGCGTTGGTGACCGCCGCGATGGTGGCCAGCGGCCTGACGGGTTGGCTGGCGCTGCGCGACGGCGCCGGCGCCGGCGCCGCGTTCAATGGAGACGAGTACGGCCCGGTGGCGCGGCATTTGGCCGATGCCGCCGCCCCGGGCGACACCATCTTGTTCACCGGCGAGGGCTGGAACGGCCCCGCCAAAGGCGCTGCGGCCTACCGGGACTTGTACCGCCCGTTCACCGATGCCACCCTGCTGGCGACCGCCGAGGCGATCGGCCGGTTCGAGGACGCCAGGAGAACCGTTGGGGAGGCCTTGGACGCGGACCGGCCCGACCGGCTCTGGTTCGTCTACTGGCCAGACCGGCCGGGACTCGCGGCCGAGCAGGAGGCTCTCCGCCTGGCCGACCTGTGTCCGTCATCGACCTGGTCAGCGGGCCGCACGCGGATTGACCAATACACAGCCTGCCGCCCGGACCGAGGGCCGGTCCCTTAGGGCAGGTCGGCTTCGGCGACGGCTTCGGCCAGGAGGGGGTCGGCTTTCAGGTTGATCCGCATGGCGTAGAAGCTGCGCCATACGAACAGGGCGCTGACTAGGAACAGGGCGCCCGCGAGGAGGTGGACCAAGAGGCCCAGTCCGCGGCCGTTGAGCATGGTCGCCAGTTCGACCGCCAGCAGGCCGAACAGGGTGGTGAACTTGATGACCGGGTTGAGGGCCACCGAGGACGTGTCTTTGAAGGGATCGCCGACCGTGTCCCCGATGACCGTCGCGTCGTGCAGGGCGGTGCCCTTCTGGTGCAGATCGACCTCGACTATCTTCTTGGCGTTGTCCCAGGCCCCGCCCGCGTTGGCCATGAAAATGGCCTGGTAGAGGCCGAACAGGGCGATCGAGATCAGATAGCCGATGAACAGATAGGGCTCGATGAAGGCGAACGACAAGGTGGCGAAGAAGATCGCCAGGAAGATGGTCAGCATCCCCTGCTGGGCGTACTGCGTGCAGATCTCCACCACCCGCCGCGAGTCCTCGGCCGAGGCGGCGGTGGTCGAGCCCAGGTTGATGTGCGACTTGATGTACTCCACCGCCCTGTAGGCGCCGGTGGTGACGGCCTGCGAGGAGGCGCCGGTGAACCAGTAGATGACGGCCCCGCCCAGGATCAGCCCGAGCAGGAATGGCGGATGGACCAGCGACAAGTTCTCCACCCCGGTCGACAAGGAGTCGGTCAGGGCCATGATGATCGAGAAGATCATGGTCGTGGCGCCGACCACGGCGGTGCCGATCAGCACCGGTTTGGCGGTGGCCTTGAAGGTGTTCCCGGCCCCGTCGTTCTCTTCCAGCATCAGTTTGGCGGCCCGCCACTGCGGCGTGTAGCCGAGGTCCTCGGAGACGCCCTCGACCTGTTCGATCTGCGAAAGCTCGAAGACCGATTGGGCGTTGTCGGTGACTGGGCCGTAGGAGTCGACCGCGATTGTGACCGGGCCCATGCCCAAGAAGCCGAAGGCGACCAGGCCGAAGGCGAACACCGCCGGGGCGGCGGCGGCCAGCACGGAGGCGTCGGACGGCAGGTTCAGCAGGGCCTCGGACAGGCCCAGGCCGGAGACCAAGTAGGCCCCGCCCATCAGCCCGACGATGGCCGCGCCCAGCCAATAGGCCGAGAAGTTCCCGGCGATCAGCCCGGACAGAATGTTCAGCGACGGCCCGCCCTCGCGCGAGGACGTCACGACCTCGCGGGTGTGCCGGGCCTTGGTCGAGGTGAACACCTTGACCAACTCCGGGATCAGCGCGCCCGCCAGGGTGCCGAACGAGATGATGATCGACAGCTTCCACCACATCCCGCCCGCCAGGCCGCCCAGCATGAAGGCCGTTGTCGCGAAGGTCAGGCCGATCGACACCAGCGAGGTCACCCAGACCAGGGAGGTCAGCGGGATCTCGAAGTCGAAGTCGACCTTCTTGGCCAGCAACCGGCGGCAGACGAACTCATTGGCGAAATAGCTCAGGACGGAGGCGATCAGCATGACCGCCCGGACAGTGAAAATCCAGACTAAGAGCGTGGCTTGAACGGCGGCATCGGGCACCCCCAAAATGATGAACGTGACCAAGGCGACCCCCGTCACCCCATAGGTCTCAAACCCGTCGGCCGACGGCCCGACCGAATCCCCGGCGTTGTCGCCCGTGCAATCGGCGATCGTGCCGGGGTTGCGCGGGTCGTCCTCGTCGATCTTGAAGACGATCTTCATTAGGTCGGAGCCGATGTCCGCGATTTTGGTGAAAATGCCGCCCGCGATGCGCAGCGCGGACGCCCCCAACGATTCCCCGATGGCGAAGCCGATGAAGCAAGAGCCGGCTATGTCGCGCGGCAGGAACAGCAAGATGACCAGCATCAACAGCAATTCGAGCGAGATCAGGACCATGCCGATCGACATGCCCGAGCGCATCGGTATGGCGTGGACCGGCCAGGCCTGGCCGCGCAGCGAGGCGTGGGCGGTGCGCGAGTTGGCGAAGGTGTTGACGCGGATGCCGAACCAGGCGACGGAGAACGACCCGGCCATCCCGATCAGGGAAAACGCGATGATGATGGCCACCCGGCCCCAGCTGAAGCTGACGGCGAACTTGTAGTAGATCACTATCACGGCGGCGATGAAGGCCCACAAGATAAGCAAGAACTGGCCCTGTTTGAGCAGATAGGCCTTGCAGGTGGCGAAAATTAGTTCGGAGACCTGCTTCATGGACGGGTGGACCGGCAGCGCCATCAGCTTGAGGTAGGTCCAGGCCCCGAAGGCCAGTCCGAGCAGGCACACGGCCAGCGCGACCAGCAGCACGGACGGCCCGCTCAGCCAGCTGGCCACTTCGACCGTCCCCAGGTCCGGCAGCTTCAGATTGGCTTCGCCGCCGTGCGGTTCGGGTGCCGCCAAGGGCTGGCTGAAATGCATATTCGACCTCCGGACTGGTACTGCGCTGATAAGGGCCGGTGGCCGCGCCATCTCGCGGGTTTAGGGCCTCAGCCCATAGCCGCTTGAGCGTCGGCGCCCGAATCCCCAACCGTAGAGCGTAGACGCAAACCGCCCCCGCCGGGGGACCAATCGTCCCAGGTCCGCTTTCCGACGTCGTCAAAAGATGCCCGATGCCGCAGGCTCGGCTTCGCGCCCGGCGGCGGCGTTTCGGTGTCGGAGGGCTCCGCTAGCCTCTTTCGCGTGGTGGTTGAGAACCAGGCGGGCGAGGCGGTGGCGGGCGGCCGGGAGGCGGGCGGCGATGCGGCCTTGCGCGTGTTGCGGGAGGTCTTCGGGCACCAGGAGTTCAAGGGCCACCAAGCGGAGGCGATCGGGCAGGTGGTGGGCGGCGGCGACGCCATCGTGCTGATGCCGACCGGCGGCGGGAAGTCGCTGTGCTACCAAATCCCGGCGCTGCTGCGGGCGGGCGCCGGCGTCATCGTGTCCCCGCTGATCGCCCTGATGGAAGACCAAGTCGCGGCCGTGCGCGAACTTGGGATCAAGGCCGAATACCTGAACTCGTCGCTGACGGCGGGCGAGCAGCGGGAGGTCGAGCGGCGCTATCTGGACGGCGGGCTGGACCTGCTCTACGTGGCGCCGGAGCGGCTGCTCAACCCGGAGACGCTGGCGCTGGTGGGGCGCGGGCGGGTGGCGCTGTTCGC
>JAIROU010000469.1 GCA_031257375.1 Bifidobacteriaceae bacterium | reverse complement strand
GGTCCGGCGGCATCGGGCAACGGCGGTTCCAAACCGGGCGCCGATCTGAGCGGCCGCCTGGGACCGGCCGTGCGCCGGGGCGGCTCGGGCGACGGGCGGAAATGGGGAAGATCGTCGTTATTTGCCATCACCTGCCATGGTAAGGCGCGGGCGGGACGGAACCGGGGGTCTGGGGAAGGACACGCCGGGCCGGAGTTGGACCACGACCGGCGCCCCGCCTCGGGCGCGGCTGGCGCCGGCGGCGGACGAGCCACATGGCGACCTAGATTTCTGGGGACGCGCCAAGTGACCATCCAGGTTGGAATCGAGCCTGTTCTGGCGGGGTCGATCTAGAATTGCCGGATGGCCCAAGCACCGGACAGTTGGCCGGCCGTCTCATTGATCGTGGCGGCCGAGGACGCCGACCAGGCGGCCGCGGCCGCGGCCGAGTTGTTGGCCAGGCCCTATCCGGGGGAGTTCGAGATCCTGGTGGCCGCGCCCCCGGGCCCGGCCGATGGCCTGGAACAGTTGGCCGCCGACCCGCGCGTGGCCGTGGTCCACGCCCAAACCGGTTCCAAAGCCGCCCTGGTCAACGCCGCCGCCTTCGCCGCCCGCTATGAAATCTTGTCGTGGGTCCGCCAGGGGGCCGGCAACTGGGCCGAACTGCTCCAGCGGGCGGTCGCGGCCATGGAGGTCACAGGCGCCGACGTGGTCGGCGGCTCCTGGATGGCGTTCGGGTTGGGTTCGGCCGAACAGGCCATCTCCAGGGCGCTGAACTCCTCGGTGGCGATGGGGCCGCGGCCCTCCCGTGCCGGGGTCGGCAAAGGCCCGGTCGACTCGGTGCGGATGGTGGTGATCCGCCGCGACGCCTTCGAGCGGGCCGGCGGGCTGGTCGGGGACTTCGCCGGCGCCCGCGACTGGGAGTTGCAGCACCGCGTCCGCCGGGCCGGCGGCATGGTCTGGTTGGACCCGGCGCTGGCCCTGCGCGGGCGCACGCCCGGCTCGGCGGCGGCCCTGGCCCGCCTGATGTTCCGGGCCGGGGCCTGGCGCCGCCGCGTCGTGGCCGCCCACCCCAAGACCTTGACCCCGCGCTACGCCCTGCCCCCGGCGCTGGTCGCCGGGCTGGTCCTGGCGCTGGTCGGGGGAGTCACGGGCGGCCTGGGGGTGGGGTCCTGGCTGTTCGCCCTGGCGGCGCTGCCCGCCGTGTACGCGCTGGTGGTGGCCCTGGCGGCGCTGGCGGTCGGGCGCGGCCTGCGCCTCGGCCTGAAGATCCGGCTGTGGTGGGCGGTGATGGTGATACACCTGTCCTGGGGCGCCGGTTTCCTGATCGGCCGCCGCCCGTCGGCCAAGTGACCGCTCACAGGCGGCCGCGCCCGCCCGGCCGCCCAGATCGGCGCGGCCCCTTGCGCGCGCCGCCACCGTTTGACCAGGCCGGAACGTTACCATGGGCGGGTGACCAAGCCCGCTGACAGCCCTGATGACCTCCCCGAGGACTTTTCCGAGGACTTCCCCGAGCCGGCGCCCCTGCAAGGCCATGGGCCGGCCCGCGTGATCGCGCTCTGCAACCAGAAGGGCGGGGTCGGCAAGACCACCACGGCCGTCAACCTGGGCGCGGCCCTGGCCGAATACGGCCGGCGGGTCCTGATCGTGGACTTCGACCCGCAGGGCGCCGCCTCGGTGGCGCTGGGGGTGGCGGCCAAGGAGGACCAGCCGACCGTCTACGACGCCCTCATGAGCGCGGCCGTCTGCCTGCCCGACGTGGTCCGGCCAACCGCCGTGCCCGGACTCGACGTGGCCCCGGCCAACATCGACCTGAGCGCGGCCGAGGTCCAACTGGTCGGCGAGGTCGCCCGCGAAACCGCCCTGGCCCGCATGCTTAGGCCGGTCCTCGACGCCTACGACGCCGTCCTGATCGACTGCCAGCCGTCCCTCGGCCTGCTCACGGTCAACGCCCGACCGCCTCGCACGGTGTCATCATCCCGCTCGAGACCGAGTATTTCGCGCTCCGGGGAGTCGCCCTGCTGGTCGAGACGATCGCCAAAGTGGCCGACCGCCTCAACCCCCGCCTCAAGATCGACGGCATCTTGGCGACCATGGTCGACACCCGCACGCTCCACTCGCGCGAGGTCCTGGCGCGCGTCCACGAGGCCTTCGGCCCGCAGGTCTTCGGCACCGTCATCAACCGCACGGTCAAGTTCCCCGACTCGTCGGTGGCCGCCGAGCCGATCCTGACCTTCGCCCCCGACCACCCCGGCGCGCTGTCCTACCGGCGGTTGGCGCGGGAGCTGATCGCCCGCGGCGATGCCGCCTGACCGGTTTGGGGCCGCCTCGCCGGATGCGTTCGCGGTCACCCTGGACAATTTCGAGGGGCCGTTCGACCTGCTGGTGTCGCTCATCACGAAACACCGCCTGGACATCACCGAAGTGGCCCTGGCCCAGGTGACGGACGAGTTCTTGGCCTACGTGGCGGCCCGGGCGGACGACTGGCCGCTGTCCGGCGCCTCGGAGTTCCTGGTCGTGGCGGCCACCCTGCTGGACCTGAAGGCGGCCTCGTTGCTGCCGGGCGGGCTGGCCGAATCGGAGGACCTGGAACTGCTGGAGTCCCGCGACCTGCTGTTCGCCCGGCTGGTCGAGTACCGCGCCTTCAAAGACGTCTCCCGCCGCCTGGCCGCCCGCCTGGCCGAGCAGTCCCGCCACGTGCCGCGCCTGACCTCGCTGGAGCCGCAATTCGCGGCCCTGCTGCCGGACCTCGTCTGGTCGGTCGGCCCGGCCCAACTGGCCGCCATCGCGGCCGCCGCCCTGGCCCGGGCGCCGGCGCCGCGGGCGGTGCCGCTGGACCACCTGCACGCCTCGGCCGTCTCGGTGGCCGAGCAGGCCGGGTTGATGGCCGAGCGCCTGGCGGCGACCGGGCGGACCACCTTCCGCACCTTGGTGGCGGACGCGGCCGGTTCCCTGGGCCTGATCGTGGCCCGCTTCCTGGCCCTGCTGGAAATGTTCCGGGCCGGGCAGGTCACCTTTGAGCAGCCGGAGGCGCTGGGCGAGTTGGCCATCGCCTGGACCGGCCTGGACACCACCCTCGACATCTCGGAGGAGCTTCAATGACCAGCGCCGACGACCGCCGGGCGGCCCTCGAGGCCGTCCTGATGGTGGTGGACCGACCGGCTTCGACAACCGACCTGGCGATCGCCGTCGGCCTGCCGGTGGACCAGGCCCGCCACCTGTTGGAAGAATTGGCGGCCGAGTACGCCGGGGCCGGGGGCGCGCCCCGGCGCGGTTTCGAGTTGCGCGAGGTCGGCGGCGGCTGGCGCGTCTACTCCCATCCGGACCAGGCCGAGGTCGTTGAGCGGTTCGTCCGCGAGGGCGCCGCCGCCCGGCTGACCCAGGCGGCCCTGGAGACTTTGGCGATCGTCGCCTACAAGGGTCCTATCACGCGCGGGCGCGTCTCGGCCGTGCGCGGCGTCAACGTCGATTCGGTCATGCGCACCCTGGCCAATCGCGGCCTGGTCGAGGAGGTCGGCTCCGAGGAGTCGAGCGGCGCCGCCCTGTACGCCACCACGGCGCTGTTCCTCGAGCGCATGGGCATCTCGTCGCTGAGCGAGTTGGAGCCGCTGACGCCCCATCTGCCGAGCGGCCAGACCCTCGAAGAAATCAAGGACCAAGTCGAGCCGCGGCCGTGAGGCGGTTGGGCGGCCGGTGTTCGCCGCCCAACCGCCTGGACCACCGCCCAGGCCGGTCAAGCCGCAGCGCCTCCGTGCCCGAGGCGCGCGCGGCCGGGCCGGGCGGTCAGCGCGCCGGCGTCGGCGGGTCGAGGTCGGCGTCCCCGAGTCCGGTCGCCCGCGCGACGGCCGCCCGGTCGAGGCCCATCGCCAACAGCCGCGCCGCCACCTCCGCCCGGCCTTCGGCGAGGCCCTCCGCGTGGCCTTCGGCGTGGCCTTGGGCGGCGGCGCGCTCCGTGGCGTAGGCCATCTCCGCTTCGTAGGTGGCGATCGCTTTCTCCATCACGTCGACCATTTCTCGCTCCTCTCGGCCGAGGTTGACGTATTCAATCATCGTAGACGCCTCCCCCAGGTAGGCGGGAGCCCCCGGCGGGGCCGCCCCGGTGAGCAGGAACACCCGCCAAGCCTCCTGGCGTGCGGTCAGGCCCGCGGTCTTCGTCAGGTCGAGGTACCCGGCGCGGATCAACTCCGGTTCCATCGGCTCGCCCAACACCGGGTCCCACAGCCGGTACATCCGCAAGGCCGCGTCGCCCTCCCGGAACGGCTCGCCCAGAATGTTCAACGAGAACACCGCCCGCAGCGAGGAGTACCGCCAGTCCGGGCCGCCGGCCGCGCTCGGCGCGGCCCGGTCGTAGTGGGAGTTGAACCGGTTGAACAGGTAATACAAAGACCTCGCCTCGAAATGCTTCGTCAACCTCATCTGCATCTCCACCACCACGTCCGCCACGCCCACCGACACCGTCACATCCCTGAACGTCTGGCGAAGCCGCGTCAACGCCTCCCGGCCCGCCTCCAGGTCGGATGGGTGGATCGCGTACGGATTCTCGATCCGGATGTCCTCCACCCGCGCCCGGATGCCGAAAAAGTCCTCCACGAACCCCTGGGTGACCGCCTTATGGCCCTCAGACGCCAAAAGCTTCTTAAACGCCAAGTCGCTGGTCGGCCTCAGCCGCGCTTGCCTGCTCACATTCCGCTCCTTCCCGATCGGCGCCCCCGGGACGGCCCCGGCGGGCGGTGATGAGCCAAACATAGGGGAAGGGTCTGACACCCAAACCGCCCAAACCCGCGCGACGCCATCTGCCCGCACAGAACGCGCGCCGTGGGTGGTGGGGCCGGACGGGCGGGACCTGGGCTAGCCTAGTAAGTTGCGGCGCGGGGTTACACAGGCCCTCAACCAGGCCGCGACACGACTTCCGGGACGGCGTTCCCGGCCCAATCAGGAGTAACTTCGACCATGAATCCGCCA
>JAIROU010000466.1 GCA_031257375.1 Bifidobacteriaceae bacterium | reverse complement strand
CCAAATCACCCAGTCGGTCGGCGCGGTCAGATTGGCGACCGCCAGCAGCACGGCCGCCAGCAGCCCGATGCCGCCCAGGATCTCCAGCGCGATCCGCTCGGCCCGGGCGCGGTCGACTTTGCGCCCGGCCGCGGCCAGCAGCGCGAAGCCGACCCAAGACAGGGCCGGCCAAAGCTCGTCCGCGGCCGGGCCGGCCGGCATCAGGGCGGGCAGGTAGAGGGCCGCCGCCGGGGCCGCCAACAGCCCGGCCACCCGCCAAGCCCTGGGACCCCGGCCGCCGGCGCCGCCCCCGGCCAGGTACAACGCCGCCGCCAAGACCAGCAGGGCGGCGGCCGACCAGGCCGGACGGGCCTCCTCCGACGGCACCTCGCGCAGGCCGATGGCCCAGGTCAGCAGGGCCAGGGCGGCGGCCACGGCCGCCATCGCCTCGCCCGTGGCGGTGATCTTCCGGGCCTTCAAGAAGAGTGTCCCGGCGGCCGCCGCGACGGTGGCCAGGGCCAGCGCCGCCATCCGCGCCAGCCAGTCGAGCTCGGGGATCAAGAAGGCGTAGCCGACCGCCGCCGCCGCCAGCGCCAGCGCCCCGATCAGCGCCAGCACCGTGGTCGGCGTCCACTGCGAGGGCGGCTTCGGGACGGGTTGGGGGTAAGCCAACTCGTACCCGGTCGCGCCGGCCGGCCGGACCGGCGCGCCCGGGTGGGGCGCCTGGGCGGGCCAGGAACCGGGCCACCCGGCCGGACCGGGCGGCGCTCCCGGCGAGACAGGCCGGGAACCAGGGCGCCACATCGCACTGGGCGGCGCCGCCAGATGGGCGGGAAGCTGCCCGGCGGGGACCTGCCCGGCGGGGACCTGCCCGGCGGAACCGGTTCGCGCGGCCGGATCGGGCGAGCCATGGCGCAGCCGCGCGATCAAGGCGGCGCGCTCGTCCAAGAGCTGGAAGGCGGCCGAAGAACCGGCCTGATGCGCGGCATCGGCGGCGATTGACAGCTTCGACAACCGCACCCCCGACGGCCCGGCCAAAGGCAGGCCGCAGAACAGGCACTGGACGCCCGTCAGCGCCCGGCCGCAGCCGGGACACCTGGTCCAGTCGGTCAGGTGGTCGGGGAACGCCGGAGACGCCATGTGGAAAGTCTAGGGTGGAGGTCTGACACTGTTATCGGCCCGTCAGCCGAGGCAGCCGAGCGGCGCCACATGGACGCCATCGGGCCTGGTGTGGGCCAAGCCCGAGCCGGTGATCACCACCAGCGCGGACGGAGCGCCCATCCGGGTCTGGTCGATGTTGGCCGCGAAGCGTTTGAGGGATTCGGCGGCCTGGTCGGCGGCGCCGAATCCGAGCCTGACCTCGAAGGCGGCCCAAGCCGAGCCGGGGAACTCGACCACGGCGTCCACCTCCAGCCCGTTCGAATCGCGGTAATGGCTGACCCGGCCGCGCCCGGCGGCGGCGTACACCCGCAGGTCGTGGACGGCGGCGGACTCGAACAGGAGCCCCGTGTACTCGAGGTCGGCGAGCAGTTGGGGAGGCGTCAGCCCAAGGGCGGCGCAGCACAGCGAAGGGTCCGCCAGGTGCCGCTTGGGCCGCTTGCGCAGACGGGCGCTCGACCGGATGTGGGTGTTCCAGGCCGGCAGGTCTTCGACCACCATCAGGGCGTGGAAGGCCTCAAGATACTCGGCGATAGTCTGGTCCGCGAGCGGGCCGTCGGCCCCACCCGCGTCCCTGGCCAGCGCCTTCGCGGAAACCTCGGTCGCCACGTTGCGTGCCAGGGACTCCAGGGCGCGCCTGACCTTGGCCGGGTCCCGGCGCGCCCCCCAGGCGTGGCTGGCGTCAGACCATCCCAGTTCCCGCCACGACATTGTGCGCATGTCGACCAGGCCAAATCGGCCGACACCGCTGTGGCGGCTCTCATCCGCCTGCTCCCTGGGGGTGGACGAGCCCGTCAGAATGAACTGCCCCTTCGCGCGGCGGCGGTCGACCTCACGCCTGACCGCGTTCCACAGGCCCGGCTGGATCTGCCACTCATCGATCAGCCGCGGCGTGTCGCCTTGAAGCAGCAACCGGGGCTCGGCCGCCATGGCCGCGCGGAGGCTGGGGGTGTCTTCGACCGCCAACTCGCTGCGGCTGTGCCGCCGGCCGGTCTCCGTCTTGCCGCAACCCTTGGGGCCGCGCACCAGCACCGCCCCGGCGGCCTCGATCTGTCCCGCGACCATGGCGTCGACCAGCCGGGGAACGTATTCCACCCCTGGAGCCCAACATGGACTCTCACGTTTGCAGGCATTCCAGTGGGCCGTTTGCAGGCCGCTCAATTGGGAGTTTGCAGATCCGCTATGACTATGCCGCCGGGTGTGGGGATCACCCGCGGGCCGTAGCCCAGGACCGCCTTGGACATGGGGACGGCGGCTTCCATGACGATGCGCAGGCCGGTGCTGGGCGGCATCACGGCGGCCGTCCGGCTCAGGGTGTCGTAGATGGCGCAGGCCATGAGGATCAGCCATTCGTTCGGCTTCGAGCAGAAGACGTCCAGGTAGGGCCGCCAGCCGGGCCAGAAGTGATGGACCATGGCGACGGGCGTGGGGAAGTTTGGGTCGCCCCGGCCAACCGGCCAGCGGATGGCGCCGAACTGAGGGCGGCCCAGCGTCCCCGCCACATGGCGGGCGATCTCATCGATGTCCGGCGGTGGCCCCAGGTCCATCCCGCCAGCCCGCGCGAAGGTCCCGGTCAGCGCCAGGATGGAGGCGCTGGACTCGAACAGGGTGGCGTTGATGGTGTTGCCGTAGTAGTAGGTGGCGCCGTCATCCGTGGCGATGACCATGATGCCGTCCGCCCGGATGGGCACCTGGCCGGCGCGCGCGATCTCGATGGCGGCCGCCTGGGCGGTGCGACCCGCCAGCGACCCCAGGATCGCCAGCAAGAGGTCGGCGTTGACCCCTTGCGGTCCGGTGATGACGCCCTGGATCCGGTGGATCAAGTTGACGGCGCCCATCCGGGCGCCGGCGCTCGGGTCGGCCAGCCGGGCGCGCGCCACCTCGGCCCGCAATCGCTCCAATTCGAAAGTCACGGTCCCTCCTAGTGTCCACCGCCGCTTGCCGCCTCGCCCGCCAGTCTATTGCGCGCCCAGGCGCTAACCTGGCGTAGGCTCAGCGGCGACCGGCCGGCCCGGCCGGGCCGGCTCCGAGGGGCCGGAAGGAGCCCCAGCCGTGACCGAGTTCAACACCCCAACAGCCGCCAGCGAGACGCCGACCCTGGTGCTGGGGCTTGGCCTGGTCGGCATCGGGCAAACGAGGGTGCCCGCCCTGCACCTGGCGGACGTGATCGCGGCCGGCGCCAACGGGTCCCACTACTCGATGGCGTCGACCCAGGCGGGTGGCGCGATCCGCTCCCCGGCCGTGCGCGACGCGCTGTGGCGGGCCGTCGGCCAGAACGAGGACTTGTTCTGGCGGATGATGGGCAGCCCCAACTGCCCGCCCGGGGATCCGCACGCGCCGGGCCAGGAGAGCGTCACCGTGCGAGTCCTGCTGAACGTCGCCGCCGGAACCGATGCGGCCGATGTGACGGTCCTGGCGCCGGGGGCTCTCGAAGTCGCGCACCTGGCGGGCACGGTCTACCGGGCGCTGCTGGCCCGCCTGATGGCCAACCCGCGGGTGCGGCGGATCAGCGGCCGCGACAAGCAGGCCTTGGCCGCGCTAAGCGAGGAACAGCGCGCGGTGGCGGTGGGTTATGCCTCTTTGCAAGAACTCGCGCGATGGCGCTTCGCGCCCCCCGCGCCTGCCTGACCGGGTAGTGCCTGACCGGGTAGGCTATGGGCGGCTTAACTAGATTCCTTTAAGGCCCGTCCCGTGAGGCGGGAAAGGAGGCGCGACCAATGCCCAAGCGGCAAGATCTGAGCTCGGTCATGGTGATCGGGTCCGGCCCCATCGTGATAGGCCAGGCCTGCGAATTCGATTATTCCGGCACCCAGGCCTGCCGCGTCCTGAGGGAGGAAGGCCTGAGAGTCGTGCTGGTCAACTCCAACCCGGCGACCATCATGACGGACCCGGAGTTCGCCGACGCCACCTACATCGAGCCGATCGAGTTGGGCGCGCTGACCGCCATCATCGAGCGCGAGCGGCCGGACGCGCTGCTGGCCACCCTGGGCGGCCAGACGGCGCTGAACGCGGCCGTCGAACTGGCCGAGGCGGGCGTGCTGGACAAGTATGGCGTCGAGTTGATCGGGGCCAAGATCGGGTCGATCCGGGCCGGGGAGGACCGCCACGAGTTCAAGGCCGTGGTCGAGCGGGCCGGGGCGGCGGTGGCCCGCAGCCAGACCGCCCACTCGCTCGAAGAGTGTTTCCAAGCGGCCGAAGACCTGGGCTATCCGGTGGTGGTGCGACCCTCGTTCACCATGGGCGGGCTGGGCTCGGGGATCGCCCACGACCCGGGCGAGCTTCGCCGGATCGCCGAGGGGGGGCTGCACTACAGCCCGACCGCCGAGGTCCTGCTCGAGGAGTCGGTCATCGGCTGGAAGGAGTTCGAGCTCGAGATAATGCGCGACCGGGCCGACAACGTGGTGGTGGTCTGCTCGATCGAGAACCTGGACCCGATGGGCGTGCACACCGGCGACTCGGTGACCGTGGCGCCGGCCCTGACCTTGACCGACCGGGAGTACCAGCGCCTGCGGGACATCGGCATCGGCGTGATCCGGGAGGTCGGGGTGGACACCGGCGGCTGCAACATCCAGTTCGCCGTCAACCCGCGCGACGGGCGGGTGATCGTGATCGAGATGAACCCGAGGGTGTCGCGCTCGTCGGCGCTGGCGTCGAAGGCGACCGGCTTCCCGATCGCCAAGATCGCCGCCCGCCTGGCCATCGGCTACACCCTGGACGAGATCCCGAACGACATCACCGGCTCGACCCCGGCCAGTTTCGAGCCGGCCATCGACTACATAGTCACCAAGGTGCCGCGCTTCGCCTTCGAGAAGTTCCCGGCCGCCGACGACACCTTGACCACGACCATGAAGTCGGTCGGGGAGGCGATGGCGATCGGGCGCTGTTTCACCGAGTCGCTGAACAAGGCCATGCGCTCGATCGACAAGAAGGGCGCCCGCTTCCACTGGCGGGGGCAGCGGCCGTCGCCTGACCAGCTTGAACAATTGGTCGAGTCCCTCCAACGCCCCACCGAGGGCCGCCTGATCGACCTGCAGCAGGCCCAGCGCTGGGGCGCCGAGCCGGACGCGCTGGCCGCCCGGACCGGGATCGACCCCTGGTTCATCGACCAGATCGGGATCATCAACGCCGTCGCCGAAGAGCTCGCCCAGGCCGAGGCGTTGAACCAGAAGACGCTGGCGCTGGCCAAGCGGCACGGCTTCTCCGACCTGCAGATCGGGGAGATAAGGGGCCTGTCGGAGGAGGCCGTCCGCGAGATCCGGCACGCCTTCGGCCTGAGGCCGGTTTACAAGATGGTCGACACCTGCGCCGGGGAGTTCGCCGCCCGCACGCCCTACCTGTACTCGACCTACGACCAGGAGACCGAGGTCAGGCCCCGGACCCGGCCGGCCGTGCTGATCTTGGGCTCGGGGCCGAACCGGATCGGCCAGGGCATCGAGTTCGACTACTCCTGCGTCCACGCCGCCCTGGCGCTCGGCGCCGACTACGAGACGGTCATGGTCAACTGCAACCCGGAGACCGTCTCGACCGACTACGACATCTCGGCGCGGCTCTACTTCGAGCCGCTGACCTTCGAAGACGTGATGGAGGTCTACGATGCCGAGCGGGCGGCCGGGCCTGTCGCCGGCGTCATCGTGCAACTCGGCGGGCAAACCCCCCTGAGCCTGTCGTCGCGCCTGGCCGAGGCCGGGCTGCCGATGTGGGGCACGCCGCCCGAGGCCATCGACGCGGCCGAAAACCGGGGCCTGTTCGGGCAGGTGCTGGCGCGGGCGGGGCTGCCGGCCCCCCAGTACGGCACCGCCCTGAGCGTGCCCCAGGCCGAGGCGGTGGCCGAGCGGATCGGCTACCCGGTGCTGGTGCGGCCGTCTTACGTGCTCGGCGGGCGCGGCATGGAGATCGTCTACGACGTCGACCAGCTGCGCGAATACATGGCCAAGGCGCTCCCCGAGGGCGGCCGGGCGGACGCCCCGGTGCTGATCGACCGGTTCTTGGACCAGGCCATCGAGATCGACGTCGACGCCCTCTACGACGGCCGGGAGCTGTTCCTGGGCGGGGTGATGGAGCACATCGAGGAGGCCGGCATCCACTCCGGCGACAGCGCCTGCGTCCTGCCGCCGGTGACCTTGTCCAGCCGCGACCTTGAGCGGATCCGCCGCTCGACCGAGGCGATCGCCCAGGGGGTCGGCGTGCGCGGGCTGATCAACATCCAGTTCGCCCTGATGAGCGACGTGCTCTACGTGTTGGAGGCCAATCCCCGGGCCTCGCGGACGGTGCCGTTCGTGTCCAAGGCCACCGGCGTCCCCCTGGCCAAGGCGGCCTGCCTGATCATGGCCGGCGCCTCGATCGCGGACCTGCGGGCGGCCGGGGAACTGCCGGCCACTTCCTCGGCCATGGCCTTGGAGGTCGAGCAGATCGCGGTCAAGGAGGCCGTCTTGCCGTTCAACCGCTTCCGCACGGCCGAAGGCAAGATAGTCG
>JAIROU010000450.1 GCA_031257375.1 Bifidobacteriaceae bacterium | reverse complement strand
TCTTGTCCCCGTTTCCGGTTGGGGCAGTTACGGCCGCCCTCGCCCGATGCCGCCGCCGGGCCGTCCGGCGTTTGCGCAGGTCGCAGCGTTTCGTCTGGGAGCCCGGCCAGTAGTTGCCGGCTGGACTGCGGCCGTAACTGCCCCAACCGGGTTGTGCAGGGTTGTGCAGGGTTGTGCAGGGTTGTGCAGGGTTGCGCAGGGTTGTGTCATGGTCGGCAACGCCCAAACCAGAACCGAGGCGTCGCCGCTCTGGTCCAACGCCGTGGGCCGGGCGGGGAGGGGGATGACTCCAGCGCCCACCCCCACAGCGCTAATTGCGCCAGCACTCCAACGGCGAACACTCCAACGGCGAACACGGCCAGCGACTTGCCGCTATGAGCGCGGAGATGGACCCAGAGCCTCACGATCCATGCGCCGAGCAGCAGTCCGGCGAACCCGCCGACGGCCAACACGCTGAGATCCATCGGGCCCACGCTACCGCCCCCCGCGCGCAAACACGGGACGGCCCTTTTGTCCTCAGGTGTGTCCCCAGGTTTGAGACGAAAGGACCGTCCCCGGGTTTAGCAGGTGTGTCCCCAGGTTTGAGACGAAAGGACCGTCCCCGGGTTTAGCATGGTCGGCGTGGCCGGGTGGTGGGGGGATCGCATCAGGCGGCCGGATTGGGTGTTGGCGGGGGCCGGGCTGGGGCTCTATCTGGCTTTGACGCTGGCCCGCTGGCGGCGGGGCGAGGCCCCGTCGCTGGACTTGGCGATCTTCGAGCAGGCGGTCAAGGGCTACGCCGGGTTCGCGCCGCCGATAGTCGACATCAAAGGCCCCGGTGCCAATCAACTGGGCGACCACTTCTCGCCGATCCTGGCGCTCCTGGCGCCGTTCTACCGGGTCTTCCCCACGCCCGTGACCTTGCTGGTGGCGCAATGCGTCCTGGTGGCGCTGTCGATCGCGCCGGTCGCCTCGGCCGCCCGCCGCCGCCTCGGCAAGCCGGCCGGATTCTGCCTGGGCGGCGCCTATCTGCTTTCGTGGGGGCTGCAGACCGGCGTTGACGCGCAGTTCCACGAGTACGCCTTCGCCGTGCCGATGATCGCGTTCGCCCTGGCGGCGGCCCTCGACCGGCGCTGGACGGCGGCCGCCTGGTGGGCGGCGGCGACACTCACGGTCAAAGAGGACATGGCCTTGACCGTGGTCGCCTTCGGCGCCGTGATGGCGGTCCACGGCTGGACGCGCCAGCGCCGGGCCGGCGCCGCGACCGTCCGGGCGGGGGCCGTTGGCGGGGAGGAACCGGTTTGGCAGCGGGAATGGCGGGTCGGCGTGGCCTTGGCGCTCGCCGGGGGGCTCGCCGGGGCGGTCATCTTCGGGCTGGTGATGCCGTATTTCCGGGGTGGCGGCTGGTACTACTGGGAGAAGCTCGACCAGACCGGAGGCGGGCTCGGCCTGATTGTCGGGATCCTCAGCCCGCCGGTCAAACTGAAAACGTTGGCGCTGGTCAGCGCGGTGACCCTGGGCGCGGCCTGGTTCTCGCGCTGGAGCCTGGTGGCCGTCCCGACCCTGGCCTGGCGGTTCGCCTCGTCCGACCCCGCCCACTGGGGCACCACCTGGCATTATTCGATGATCCTGATGCCGATCATGTTCCTGGCGGCGGTCGACGCGGTGGCTCGCTGGCGGGCGTCCGAGCGGCGCTGGGCGCGCGGCATCGGGCACCTGATACCGCCGCTCGGCGCGGCCTTCGCCCTCGCGGCCGTCGCCTGGTTCCCCCTGGCGGACCTGGCCAAGCCCGCCACCTACGCCGCGCCGGAGCGGGCGGCCCAGGCCGAGCGGGTGCTGGCGGCGATCGAGCCGGGCGCCTCGGTGGCCTCCGACCGGGGGCTGATCGTGCGCCTGGCGACCGAACACGTGGTCTACTGGCTGGGCGACTACCCCGAACTGGTCCGGCCCGACTACGTCTTGCTGGACCCGCTGTCCGGCTGGAGCGGCGATCCCGGCCCGGCCGACGCCTTCGCCGAATCCGTCTACGGCGGCGACTACGAACTGGTCGAGGGCCTGGGGCAGGCCGACGACCCGAGCGCCTACCGCCTGGCCCGGCGCCTGCCCTGACGGCCGGGGCCGGGTCGGGGGCCGGGCGGTCGCCGAACGGGTCGGTTTGGCGGGGCCAGGCCGTTGGTCGTCGCGGTGTTTTCGCTGGTCAACGTGCTTTTGTCAGGCTTGCGCAGATGTCGCGGGGTCCCGATGCCGTCCGTCCCGCCAGATGTCCGATGCCGCCTGGGCACCGCCGCCGCCCGCCGCGACCGTCAGGCCGCCCGCACCTTGGTCAGCGACTTCAGGCCGGCGGCCAAGGTGGTCGCCCAGGCGCGGGCGCGCAGGAGTTCTTCCGGCTCGAGCGGGCCGGACAGATCGGACACGAAGAAGGTGGCGCCGCGGCGGACGTTCTCGAAGCCGGCGGCGCCCATCAGCCGGGCGGCCGTCTTGGCCGCCGAGGACAGCATGAAACCGGTCTTGACGGCCGTGTCCACGGTCACCACCTTGACGCCCGGCACCGGCTCGGCGGTGGCGATCCAGTCCCGCAGCCCCGGCCCGTCGCCTTCTTGGCCGCCGTGGCGGGCGCCGCGCTGGCGGGCGCGGGCGCGCGTGGCCGGGCGGGGCAGGGAGTAATCGTGCGTCGGGGCGGCCAGGATCAGCAGGTCGGTGCCCGGCGGCACCAGCACCGGCGCGTCCGCGACCGGCAGCGACTCGACCGCCATGGCGCCGGGGCCGCCGAGCGCCTGGGCGATCGCGTCGGCGATGGCGGCCGTGTTCCCGAAGTAAGACTCGGTGATGATCAAAGCCGTCATCTGGTTACTCCTTCGGCGCGGGCGGCGCGGGCGGTGGCATCACCAGCGACCGTAAATCAGGGCCGGGGCGGTCCGCGCCCGGCCGCCGTCGGCGTCTCAGGGATTGAGAACCGGGTCGGCCGGCGGGTCGCGGCCGGGTCAGGGGCCGAGCGGGCTCATTCGGGGCTGGACAGACTGGGTCGCCTGGTACACGGCGCCCGGCGAAATCTGAGCGAGCTTCAAACGCGGCGCCAGGCGCCGCGTTCGGTGGTCGCGGGCGGCCGGGATCTCAGGGGGCGGACACCAACTCGGTGTGGCTTGGCCAGGTGGCGGCGAGGGCGATGTCGAGGGTGGCCAGCTTGGCTCCGCGGGAGACCGCCAGGCCGACAAGGTAGGCATCGGTGACTTGACGATGGCCCTGGATAGACCGAGTTTCGAGTGCTCTGTAGTCCAGCGAGTCCGGCCAGAAGTCGTAGCCTTCTAGCTCGGCCAAGGCGTTGAGCATCGCGACGGCCGTCGCGGCGGTCTCGCCGAGCCTGATGATCGTCCTGACCAACGCGCCCTGCGTCACCGGGCAGACCGCGAACGCCTCCGCCGCGGCCAGCCATTGAGACACCACCTGATGATGGGTGTGTTCCTCGACGTGCAGGGCTATCATCACCGAGGAGTCGAGCAAGCGCGCCGCCTCAGTCGTCATCGCGGGCCAGTTCCTTGGCTTGGGCGATGCTCAGCGGTCGGCCGATGGAGATGGTGGCGACGCCGGACCGCGGGTCCCGTTTGAGTTTGGGCGGCAAGTTCTTGGCGGCCAGCCCGGCCGCCACCAGGCCCGCCAAGGTGGCCGAAATAGACGCGCCGCTGTTCTTGGCCAGGTCAACGACGCGGACGTCAAGGGCTGGTTTGAGGTCGACAGTTCTGCGCATGGGCGCAGCATAGAGCGATGCACTGCGGCGATGCAATTTCGCCGGACCAGCGCGTTCGCCTCAAGCGAGGCCGTGGACATCAGCTGGCCGAACGCCTCGCGTCTTGTCCGCTCCCGGCGGGCCGGGGCTGTGTGCGGGGGGAGCATTAGTGTTGGGGCACGAGCGTCGCGGGGCGGGTGGCGGATTCGATGACAGGGGGCTGGCAATGGCAGGGCGATTCCGGGCGAGGGTGTTGGCCGCGCTGGTGATCGGGTTGGCGGGCGGTCCGGTGGCGGCTTTCGGGCTGGTCGGCTGCGGGGGCGGCCATCCTGGCGAGCAACCGCCCGGTATCGAGGTCGTGGCTGGCCAAAGCGGCGGCGGCGGCGTTGAACTGCCCTACAGTGTGGCGATCAACCAGTGGAATGGCGGCATTGTCGACCGGGTGCCGGTCTGGGACCAGTACTTGCAGGAGCACGATCTGTCCGAGGTCCCGGTGGTGCCCCTCGGCGCCACCATCTCGATCAGCTTTCCCAAGCCCGCGCCAGACCGTGTCGAACTGATGGAGCAGGTGCGCGGCTCGGGCGGCGCGACGGCTTTCGGGGCGCCCACCGCCGTCGACTTGGCGGACGGGGAAAAAAACGGGCGGTTCGAGTTCCAACTGCGCGTCAACGGGGCGGCCATGGTCAGCTCGCAGTCGAGCGATTACGAGCCTGGCGGCAGCACTCGGAGCTTCGTGCTGACGGCTGCTTGGGGGTCGGCGGGCCTCTCCCAGGACACTTGTGAATACGCCTTCGCCCTGCACACCGACGCCTTGTGCGAGCCGGACAATGAGGCTGAGTATTGCGGGATCGACTCGTCCGGCGACTAGCCCTCGGCGGGCGCCGACGGCTAGTCGGGTCGCCACCCGGTCGGCTCAGGGCGCGCCGTGCGACGTTGTTTTTTTCAACGGCCCCTTAGTTCGCTGGGCGCTGAACGGGGGAAGGGGTGGGAATTGGGAGGCGCCGGCGGCGGTTTGAGCTTGTGCAACTAAGGGCTTTCAGCCGGCTGGCACCGCCGGGCGGGAGCCCGACCGCCTACCCCAACTGTGGAGCAGAACATGAGCGATACGCTCGGAGCCGACCAAGGCCCTACTGGAAATGACCGCGCCTGGACGAAGGGCTGGCGCCCCGCGCCCACACGGCCCGGCCGGACCCCGCGCGGGCGTTAGAACGCGACCGCCCGGCCGGCCCC
>JAIROU010000416.1 GCA_031257375.1 Bifidobacteriaceae bacterium | reverse complement strand
ATCCAACCTGGCCAGAGTAACGCGCCGCGATCAGTCCCGCGAACCGTGCGCGCGGCTAGGCATGGGTACGTCCCCACAACCGGCGGTGGCGCCAGTCAGCTCACAGCGTTCCGGCATCTCAGGCGCCATGGCTGGAACCGGGCAGGCGCACCGTCGCGCTCAAGCCGCCGCCGGGAATGGGTTCCAGCCTCAGAGTCCCGCCGTGGGCGCGGACCACGGCCTGGACAATGGCCAGGCCCAGGCCCACGCCCGAATGGTCAGATCGCGCCCGCCCGGCGCCGCGTTGGAACGGCTCCGTCAGCTTCGCGACCAATTCGGGCGCCACTGCCGGCCCGGTGTTTTCGACGGTCAGGATGGCCCAACCATCTTCCGCGCCGGTGGTGACTCGCACGGCACCGTCTTGCGCCAGATTGTGCACAATGCCGTTCTGCACCAGATTCGCCGTCATTTGAGCCAGCAGCGCGCGCGACCCGACGGCGCGGCTGACGTGCCCGGAGACCCGCAACGCGATGCCGCGCTCCTCGGCCAGCGGCAAGAGCAGTTCAGTCGCTTCCTCAGCCAACAAGGACAGATCTACCGGCTCCCCGCTGGTGACGTGCTGTTCGGCCCGGCTCAAGGTGAGGAGCGCCTCGGTCAGGGCGATCGCTCGCGCGTTGACGGCCTGAAGCCGGTCAAGCAGCGCTCCCAAGTCGGGTTCCGGGTCTTGGCGGGCAACATCAAGCAGCGACTGCGTGATCGCCAGCGGCGTCCGCAACTCGTGGGACGCGTTGGCTGCGAACCGGCGCTGCTCAGCTACCAGGGTCTCAAGGCGGCCCAACATCGCGTCGAAGGCATCCGCCAGCTGGCGGAACTCGTCGTCGCGGCCTGACAGCTCAATCCGGTGAGAAAGCGACCCTTCGGCCGCTTGACCGGTGGCGCTAGTAATCCGGTCAAGTGGCGCCAGCATCCGCCCGGCCAGGATCCAACCTCCGGCGAGGCCGAACACCAACAGCGCCCCCATAGCCGCCGCCGCTCTAGGCGCGAAGGCCGCCCACAGATCGCCGCGCCCCGGAATGAACAAATCCCGGCCCCCTTCGCGTCCCACACCGGGAACCGAGATCGGCACTGACACCGCCTCGTTAGGCACGTAGCGCAGCAGGAACACCACCACCACGGCCAGCAGCAACGCCCCGGCTATCACCAACAACCCAACGTAACTGAAGGTGAGTTTCAGGCGCACGCTCATCCCCGGTCGCCTCGCCACCTTAGCCCTCCGTCTCCGCTTTAGGCCCGGTGGCGATTCGATAGCCCACACCGGGCACGGTGATGATCAGCCACGGCTCGCCCAGACGCTTGCGCAACGCCGAGACTGTGATCCGCACCGCGTTGGTGAACGGGTCGGCGTTCTCATCCCAGGCCCGTTCCAGCAACTCCTCGGCCGAGATAACACCGCCCTCGGCCGCGACCAGGACCTCGAGCACGGCGAACTGCTTGCGGGTCAGCGCCACATAACGCCCGTCACGGTAAACCTCCCGGCGGAACGGGTCGAGCCGCAACCCGGCCGCCTCAAGCACGGGTGGTCGCGAGCGGGCCCGCCGACGGTCCAATGCCCGGAGCCTCAGCACCAACTCGCGCATGGCGAAGGGCTTGGTCAGATAGTCGTCCGCGCCCAATTCGAAGCCCGAGGCTTTGTCGTCTAGGCGGCTCGCGGCGGTGAGCATCAAGATGGGCAGGCCGCTGCCGGAGGCGACGATGGACGCGGCCACTTCATCGCCGGACGGACCGGGAATGTCGCGGTCCACCACGGCGACGTCGTAGCTGTTCAGCCCCAACAGGTCGAGCGCTATCCAGCCGTCACCGGCGACGTCCGCCGCTATGGCGTTCAACCGCAGCCCGTCCCGAATGGCTTCGGCCAAATACGGCTCATCCTCCACGATCAGCACCCGCATCACCCCAGTCTTCCAGGCGGCACTTATCGTCGCTGTATCGAAAACCGCATACGCCCTGGCAACAGGCGATTCTATTAACTGGCGTCATGGACCAAGCCAAACAAGCCAGGAACCGAATCCGGCCAGCCGCCGTGGCGACGCTTGTCGGCGCCTTTGTCGCCGCTGGGCTTCTCGCCGCCGCGGCGCTGGTTGGCGGGACAGTTGAGGGGCTAGACGCGGCGGCATCGTCCATCCTGAGACAACCGGGCTGGTCGTCCGCTCCCTCCACGAGAGGCGAACCGGTTTCGGGACCAGCAAAGCGTCGCGGACAAGTCGCGCCCGGCGGCAGCGCCGCGGACCGTGCGGTCGGCAGCGACGATGGCGCCTTGCCGGACCGCGCGACCGTCTTCGACGTTGGCTACCCCGGCATCGGCAACCTGGACCCCGCCTTGCTGAGCGCGCTGCAAACGGCGGCCCAGGACTCCGGCGCGGCCTTCTACGTCTCCTCCGGCTGGCGCTCCGCCGCCTACCAGGAACAATTGCTCGAACAAGCCATCGCCACTTACGGGTCGACAGCAGAGGCCGCCAAGTGGGTCGCCCCCGCCGACAAGTCATCACACGTCACAGGGAGTGCCGTGGACCTAAGCGACCCGCAAACCCAAAGCTGGTTAGCCCAGCACGGCGCGGCATACGGCCTCTGCCTGGTCTACGAAAACGAACCTTGGCACTTCGAACTACGCCCGGACGCGCCCAGGCAAGGCTGCCCGCCAATGTACGCCGATGCCGCCCACGACCCGAGAATGAAATAGCGCAGGCTCCGGGTGGCCCGGCTGCAGGCCTACACGGGGGCGACTGGCGGCATGGTCGAAGCCCCAGCGGGTAATAATTTTTCGCTACCTGTCCCCTGACACCGAACGGCCCCGCGCGGATACCGCTTTACTAGGCGGAATAGCCAACGCTCCCAGGTAATATTATGACCGAACCAGGAAATCGCCGCACTTTTGCTACAAGCGATACCAGAAATATCTCATTCCGTCCGGTTCGTAGGGAATGACTGTTAGCTTCAGTGTCAACCGATCAGCGCGCCCCGATGTCCCCTGCCGCACCACTATGGCGTTATTGCGCGGCCACGCCGGTCGCCCGCGCCAACCTGGGTTGAGTTGGGCAGGCGGGCTCCGCGAGGCGGACTGACGCGAAGGCTGACGGCCAACCGGCAGTGGATTAACCAATATGAGAGGAAACCAAAGATGGTCACTGCGAAGAACCCTGGGGGCGACCCTCGCCCAATCGGAGAAGAGGAAGATAGGAACGAAGTATCGCGTAGGGCGTTCCTCGGCGGGGCGGTCCAGGGTCTTAAGCAAAGTTGTTTAGGTTGGTGATGTTGATTGGGGAATGGTGTTGGTGGTTTGGTTTTTGGGGTCGCTGAGTTGGCCTTGCGTGTGAACGTGTTGGTTTGCAAGGCGG